>JABJOR010000167.1 GCA_018664265.1 Rhodospirillales bacterium | reverse complement strand
TCGCTATCTCTATTTTGCACAAAAAGCGGATATCGAAGGCTACAATGATGTCGCAGCTGTATTTCGCTCCACAGCCGAAGGTGAAACCGGCCATGCCCATGGGCATCTGGAATTTTTGGAAGAAACAGGCGATCCGGCCACCGGCATGCCCATTGGCGGGACTGCTGATAACCTGAAAGCCTCTGTTGCCGGGGAAACCCATGAATATACAGACATGTATCCGGGAATGGCGAAATCTGCCCGTGAAGAAGGCTTTGATGAAATAGCAGACTGGTTTGAAACACTGGCAAAGGCTGAAAAGTCCCATGCCGGTCGTTTTCAGAAGGCCCTTGATAGCCTTGATGCATAAGTTAACGACTGCATCTCGGTTACTGTTACTGAAAGGGGCCACAATGTGGTCCCTTTTTTGTGGGGACGTCCAGAAGATTAAGGAACTATAGCGATGTCAGGTGAAGGAGGTCTGGGTGCCCCAACCCGCCATGCAATTAATTGGAATGACCCTGATTTCTATGATGCGGCCAAGCTGGATACAGAATTACGTCGGGTTTTTGATATCTGTCATGGCTGTCGGCGTTGTTTTAACCTGTGTGACAGCTTCCCGAGGTTGTTTGATTTAATTGATGAGTCTGACTCTGGCGAGCTCGATACGGTAAACAGCCATAATTTTGCCCCCGTAATAGATGCCTGCACTCTGTGCGACATGTGCTTTATGACAAAATGCCCTTATGTGCCGCCCCATGATTTTGATTTGGACTTTCCACATCTTATGCTGCGCGCACGCGCCATTGATTTCAAGGCCGGGAAAGGCAAGTTTTTCGATAAGCAATTGACGGAAACCGACCGTAACGGAAAACTTGGGTGTTCTTTTGCAGGCCTTTCCAATTGGGCTACCAAGCGTGGAAACGCCCTGACAAGACCGCTAATGGAATCCATTGCAGGCGTTCATGCGCAGGCAGAGCTGCCTAAATTTAATGCCCGTTCATTCGTTGATCAGGTCAGGCAGCAAAAACCTGAAATTAACAGCCATGCCCCAGCATATGGTCGCAAGGTTGCTTTGTATGTGACGTGTTTCGCAAATTATAACGCATCCAAAATAGCACAAGCCGCAGTTCAGATTTTAGCCCAAAATGGCGTCGAAGTTGAAGTCCTGTACCCAGGGTGTTGTGGCATGCCGCAATTGGAACAAGGCGATCTGGGGCGTGTTGCCGGGCAGGCAAAAACCGTTGCAGGTGCGTTCCAACCCTGGATTGACAAGGGATACAGGGTTGTTGCCCTGGTGCCGTCTTGTGCCTTAATGATGAAATTTGAATGGCCGTTAATTGTGCAAGGTGATGAATCCGTCCAGACACTTGCCGCAGCCACCAGCGATATCAGCGAATATATCTGTGATATTGCCCGAAATGAAGGCCTTGCCGAGGGCATGAAGGCCTTGGATGGCGGGGTTACGGTTCATATTGCCTGTCATGCGCGGGCACAGAATATGGGCCACAAGGCTGCTGAAATGTTGCGCTTGATCCCGGATACAGAAATTCATGTGATTGAACGGTGCTCCGGGCATGGCGGTGCATGGGGCGTCAAGAAAGATAATTTCGATACAGCTCTGAAAATTGGAAAACCTGCTGCCCGTCAGGCGTTAAAGAATGCTGACCCGTATCTGGTGTCTGAATGCCCACTAGCGCGAGATCATATTTTACAGGGCATTGAGCAAACAGACAATACTTTGAAGAAGCCTGAAACAAGCCGCCATCCGGTTGAATTACTGGCTCTGGCATACGGAATTTGAATGTAAACGCCATATTAGGGCTTTTCTGATTTACTGGTGAAATCTGAACGCTTTATACGCAAGGTTAAAAGAATTATGGCAAAGAAAATCAAAATCACGCGTGATGACGTCATGCCCATGGAACAATATGGTGCCTTGCGGGCTGGGCGGCGCAAGAATATGGCTGCTTACAAAAAGAGCCGCCGAGTTCATGTTGGCCCGGATGCAACGTTCTATTTTGAAAGTTTTGAGACCATGTGGCATCAGGTTCATGAAATGCTATTTATCGAAGGTGGCGGTGATGCCCAGATCAATGATGAGCTAAATGCCTATAACGACTTGATTCCAAATGGTAAAGAGCTGGTAGCAACGTTGATGCTGGAAGTCGAAGACGCGCAGCGTCGCGCCGAATTTTTGGCAACCATGGGCGGGGTTGAGGAAACGGTCAGTATCAGCCTTGGCGGCATGAAGATTGTTGGCGTGGCCGAGCAAGACCTCGATCGGACCACAGCCGATGGCAAGGCTTCTGCTGTCCAGTTTATTCACTTTCCGTTTGATCCGGTGCAGATTACGGCCTTTAACGAGCCAGGAGAGAAGATAATTTTGTCCATAGACCATCCGTCTTACGGGCATATGGCGGCTATTACAGAAACTGTCCGAACGGCTCTTGCGGAAGATTTTATCTGAAAACGCCCTAGTCCTTGCGTTTCGCTCCCCGATTAATCAAAACTGTCACCGGACAAGGTCCGCCACCAACCGTTTTGCGCGCTATTGGGCCAGAGCCCAATTAATAATTAATCAAAGACTTCATTTTTATAAGCGCCCCAGAAATCTACGTGACGTAGCCAGCCCTCAAAACCATCAGCTTCTATCTTGCACCAGCCATTGCCGCCGGAACAATCAAGCATACGGCCAACAACACCTGGCTCTAGGCGCGCTTTCAGGGGGCTTTTGGCATCATCCTTGACGCGCAGGTTACGAACATCTCCGGTAATGATGATTGTGCGTTTGCCACTCAGCATGCTCTGGTGAATCCAGCCCTGGGTTCCTTCCCAGTCGCGAACTTTGCGCCAGGTTTCAAATTCGGCGATGACTTCCACAGGCAGATCTTTGCGTGAATATACCCATTCGACCGGATACTGTACGCCGGGGCCTGTCCGCATGTTAACTTCATTAGAGCGCAGACTGACAAAGCGGGGCAGTGGCAGGCCGGACGCGTTCTGTGCCGCTTGCGCGCCGATTTCACCACTGATTTCAGTGAAAAAGCACACAGAAAAAAGCGCGAGCAGGCCAAGGCAGAACCGTCTTGATTTTACGATATATTCCATACTTACCTGCTTAAACTGAATTGGTTAAGAAATTGAAACCAATATTATTGATTACAGTTAATTTATATTGGAAATTTGGAGGGTATAATCATAATAAATAAGCTCACAGTACGCCTTTCATCTAGACATTTTGGGTGTCAGTTGCTATGGCGTAACTAACTGTTCCGGAAGAGGTCTTTTATGGTCAACAAGAAACCCCGCGTGGTCATCACCCGCAAGCTGCCAGATGCTATTGAAACGCGGATGATGGAGCTATTTGATGTGAAGCTCAATCTCGATGATATTCCCATGAGCACATCTCAATTAATTGATGCTGTGAAGACCGCCGATGTTCTGGTTCCCACAGTAACAGATAAAATTGATGCCGGAATTCTGGCTCAGGCCGGACCGGATATGCGTCTGATTGCCAACTATGGTACGGGTGTGGATCACATTGATCTGGCAACGGCGCGCCAACGCAACATCACTGTGACCAATACCCCGGACGTTTTGACCGAAGACACAGCTGACATGACCATGGCGTTGATCCTTTCTGTGCCGCGTCGCCTCAGCGAAGGTGCCCGGGCCATGCGCTCTGAGAAATGGCAGGGTTGGTCCCCGACCTGGATGCTCGGACACCGTATTTTTGGCAAGCGTCTCGG
>JABJOR010000166.1 GCA_018664265.1 Rhodospirillales bacterium | reverse complement strand
TTGCTTTGCGGGGTAGACATGGTGACACCACTCGTCATTCTGATCAAATAAATGAGTCAAATTAAGGTCGATTAATACATAAAATAATGAAACGCTGTGACCGGGATGGCAGCTATAACCACCACCCCGTCTTATCAACAGTTAGTTTATTTAATCCAGGCTTCCCAAGTACTTTTGTTGTTGTTCATCCAATTGGTGACAACATCATCAAGGTCTTTACCTTCAAGATCAATTTCAACGATCATCTGGCTCATGGCATCGTTTTCAAGATGGAAGTTGCGAACAGCCTTGTAAGCACCAGGCCATTTTTTCTCACCATCTTTCCAGCCAACTTTCTTGATCCAGCCAAACGGCTTGCCACAATCATAGGCCATATCTTTGTTAGAGCCCCAACTAGCGTCACTGTAGCATTCATCGGTATATTCCGGGAAGTCGACCCATTCGCCATCAAATTTGGCAACGGCCCAATGCGGAGCATAGACCCAAAGAAGAACAGGTGCCTTACGTTGATAGGCTGATTCCAGCTCTGCAAATAATGCAGCGTCTGTTCCGGCGTGGACGACTTCAAAATCCATATCCAAAGCTTCTACGCGTTCATCATCAAAACCGCCCCATGTAACCGGGCCACCAAGATAACGGCCTTTCGGGGCTGTTTCTGCGGTTGAGAATGCTTCGGCACAGGCATTAAGCGCTTTCCAGTCTGGAAGGCCAGGACATTTTTCTTTCATGTACATAGGATACCACCAGTCTTCCTTGGCATCCATTCCGGTTTCACCTAAATCAAGGGTTTTACCAGTCGCAAGACTGGCATCCATTGCCTGCTTGCCCGTGGTTTCCCACATTTCCATGGCTATATGCAGATCACCTGATTCAAGACCAGCAAACTGGGCAATATAGTCAGCCTGTACATATTCAATGTTGTATCCGGCTTTTTTAAGAACTTCGCCCATCAAATGGGTTGAAACATACTGACCTGTCCAATCATGGATTGTCAGTTTTATCGGATCATTTGATTCTACATCAGCAACCGCATCAGTTGATGTAGACATCAATCCACTGAACGCTAATGCGCCAGCTAGTCCGATTGATAAAAGAGTATTGCGCTTCATATGTGTTTCTCCCTGCACATGATTATTGAGACGTCATCAATATGTGCTTTTCCAGCACAGTAAGAAGACCATTCCACAAAAAACAACACTTAGTCAACAAAATATGTGGTATTTTTGTGGAAAATAGTTGCGCTTGTGCATTTTTTCCATATATGATTCATTCATGATATTCAGCAATTTAGAAAAAACAGCAATAAAATGAATACATTAAAGGCATTTTTATGAACCGTCGGAATACCCCAACTGTCCTCTCGAACAAGCGGCAAGCACAGATATTAAACGCTGTAAGGATGCACGGATCAATTAGCATCATGGACCTTGCTTTGGAGCTTGATGTCTCTGATGAAACAATCCGTCGAAATGTAAAAGTGCTGGCTGGTGAAGGACTGCTCGATAAATTCCGTGGTGGCGTAATGATGCCTGACGCTCTTTCTGAGCCAGCCTTTCCTCTGCGTATGAATGAAGGCAAGGAAGCCAAACAAAGAATCGCTGCACAAATAGCAAGCCAAATTAATGATGGTGATTCGTTGATATTGGATAATGGTTCTACAACAGCCTATATCGCACAGGCCTTGACCGATCATGAGAATCTTCTCGTCGTTACGAATTCTGTTGTGGTCGCCAATATCCTGGCTATTCAACCGGGAAACCGGGTTTTTATGGCAGGTGGAGAGTTACGCCATCATAATGGTGGCGCATTTGGACCAGAAACACTGGAATTCGTTAAAAAATTTGAAGTCCAATGCGCTGTGTTTTCGGCTGCTGCTATTCATCATGAAAAAGGCTTTCTGGTTCACCACCTGTGTGAAGCCGAGTTTGCCCATGCCATTATACAACGCTCTGAGCGAACCTATATTGCCGCCGACAGTCGAAAATTTGGCAAAAAAGCTCCTCTCCGTCTCTGTGAAGCATCTCAAATTAATGAGCTAGTCACAGAATGCCAACCACCAAAAGAGATGGCACAGATGCTGATTGATAACGAGATTAAGATTACAATCGCAGATTGATTTTAGTTTCTGAATTTGTGGCACCCGAGAGAATTCGAGCCTCTACCCAAGTAGATCTGATATTGTCTGGTGGTTGCAGAAAAATTAATCTGCTAAATCCTATACGATCAGGTATAATATTGGAGATTACTTGGTAAATGCCGGATAAGAAAAAAAACCGTGATACTATTTTATCGTAGTTAAAAACACAGGTTCTAATATGAAGACTATACTGGCTATTGCTTTGATATTCCTTGGGGTATCTTCTTTTTCAACTCATGCTGAAGACTTGACGTTTGCTCTTGTCGGCGTACAGGAAAACACGCCGGGTTATAAAATTACTCAATCTCTTATCAACGAAGTCGGTAAGCGCAGCAAGATCAAGATATCCTTTGAAATCCTGCTAGCCAAACGTGCTTTGCTGCATTTGAAAAATGGCAAGGTAGATGGTGACTGGGTGCGTGTGGACGGTTTTGGCCAGGATATTCCCGGCTTGATTAAAATTATGGAACCTACAGCCAGTCACCCCTATACGGCTTATTCTGCCAGAGATGATATTAAGATTGATGGCTGGAGAAGCCTTGAAAATTTTAAAGTTCTCTACCTAAGAGGATGGAAGGTTGTAGAGCTAAACCTTAAGCCGTTTCATAATGACCTTGTGCCTGTGGATAGCGTGGAATCAGGGCTTAAAGTTATCTCTCTCGGAAGGGCTGATGTTTTTGTCAACATTCCGTTTATCGTCGCTTCGTTTTTAGAAAACAATATGGGGGAATTTAGCAAGGTGAAAGCCCTGCACCCGCCTCTCGATTATCTACATGTCCATACCTATCTATTGCCACAGCATGCAGCATTGGCTGTGCGTATTGAAAACGCCCTGAAATCCATGAAAGCCGATGGAATCTACGATCTGATTATGAGCGGGCAATAACTGTTTGATCCTATAACACTTCGTTGTGGCGTAAGTCAGTCAAGGAATTCCACCTCTTCCAACTTAGAAGCCGGGCCCGAATTTAAGGAAGCTAAATTCAGAGAGTGAAGTGCCATGAATAATATGAAATTATGGATAAATGGTGCGCCCGACAGGATTCGAACCTGTGACCTACGGATTAGAAGTCCGTTGCTCTATCCAGCTGAGCTACGGGCGCCCTTGGTATCAGTGCAATTGTATAGTGATCGCCTGACGTTGCCATGACTTCCATAGTAGTGGAAGATTTAGCGCAAAGAAATTAAGAAAGTCTGTCTGGTGAGAAATTGTCAGAGTAATTCTTGATTTGAGTAATACGCTCTTTGGCTTCATCAACACGGTAGTTGAGGCCCTTACGTTCCGCGTAAGAAATAGCTTCTTCTTTGGTCTCAAACCGTAACTTTAGAAGGCTCTGAGGATCAGCCGCGCCCGTCCATCCCATAAGAGGGTCAATGGTTCGTGCACTGGTTTGATCGTATTCAACAGCCCATTTTCGGGAGTTGGCACGACCTGACTGCATAGCATTTTTGGAAGGACGGAAAATTCTTACCGTGTTGCTCATTGCATGCGCCCCGTACTAATTACAATGCTTATTATACGACGTTTTAAAACAGCTGAAAACGACAATAAATATTGGTCTTGTGACCTTCCCTGGTAGAGAGGTCTAAGTTAGTTGGTCGGGGCGAGAGGATTCGAACCTCCGACCCCCTGGTCCCAAACCAGGTGCGCTACCAGGCTGCGCCACACCCCGACTGTGGGTTTATTAGGGTTTCACGGCATTTATGGCAAGCACTAAAAAGCACTTATTCTACAGTTTCTTTGATTATACGATTTGAGACCACATCCCCGGCTTTGATGTTGAGGGATTTCGCCGTTCCTGCGTTGATCTCCAAAACGCACAGGACAGGACCATCAGACGAAATTGGTATCAGTGAAAGCGGCACCGTATTGTGGGCAATGTTCACAATAACGCCTGTGTCATCGATAAACAGGATGTCGAGAGGAACGTAGGTATTCTTCATCCACATAGCGGCTTTGCGCATTTCCCCATAATCAAACAGCATTCCCGATTGTGGAGCCAGAAAACGACGAAACATAAGGCCTTTTTTGCGTTCTTCAACGGTGGTTGCGATTTCAACTGTGAAGAGGAACTCACGCCCGTCTGCTGTTATGATTGTTAAATTTTCTACGTTTTCCGTAGTATCACTTGCAGCAACGAGACTGACCATTCCAGAAACCGCTAAAAAGCAGGTCAGGCCTATAATGAAGAAAGCACTTAGAAACTTTTTATCTTTCACGTGGTATTTTCCGTGTTCGTAAATGTTATCTGTGGAGTTTACACATCTTTCGCATTGTAAAAAACAGAAGAATCCTCCATATAGAGCATTCACTTATATACACAAGGGGGAGCCTGTTCTTTGGCTGAGAGGTCTCGATTAAGAGACGACCCCAGAACCTGATCTGGCTAACACCAGCGTAGGAATATGTGGGAAAATGCTGAAAACCGATATCCACCTCAAAAACATTACAGTTTCTATCAACACGCAGAATCTGTTTCAAAATCTGGACATGATGTTTGATGCTGGCAAGTGGACGTGCCTGCTTGGCCCCAGTGGTGTGGGCAAAAGCATGTTGTTACGCGTTATTCTGGGCCTTGTCGGCAGTAGCACCAATTCAGGTTTGAAATGCACCGGAGCGGTTCATGATTCGGATAGTTCCCCCCTTCAAAAAGAGCTGATTTCTTTCATGGCACAGCGCGACATGCTGTATCCGTGGTTAAATGTTCGCGACAACGTAACTTTGGGAACTCGTTTGCGATCCGGACGGCGGCATGTTTCAGATGCTAACAAGCATGCTGATGAACTTCTTGATGCTGTCGGCATGGCGGACCATGGCAATCAAATGCCTGCGACATTATCCGGCGGCATGGCCCAACGTGTAGCGCTGGCTAGGACATTGGCGGAAGACCGCCCGATTATCTTGATGGATGAGCCGTTTTCTGCCCTTGATGCCATTACTAAAATAAAGACCCAGGAATTATCGGCAAAATTGCTGAAAGCCAGAACAGTCCTGATGGTGACCCACGACCCACTTGAAGCATTACGTTTGGGGCATAAAGTCATTGTGATGAAAGGACATCCCGTTCACGTGGGTGATCCTTTGATACCGGATGGATTAGCCCCGCGCGGCGTTGATAATCCCGAAATTTTAGAAATGCAGGGTGCTTTGTTGCGTCAATTGGCAGAAGAGCCATTATGTTGATACGCATAGGGCGCTTTTCAATTATAACCATTTGCTTGCTGTTGATCTGGCAAACAGTAATCTGGATTACGGATGTGCCAAAATATATCCTGCCTGATCCTGCTAGCGTTGGTATGGCATTAATTGAGCGTTACGAGATGCTGGCACACCATGCACTGACGACTTTAAGTGAAATCATAGCCGGGTTGTTCCTGGGAACTCTATTTGGTGTTATCAGCGCCTTGACCATGGTCTACTTTCGCCCCTTAAGAGACTGGTTATTGCCTGTTCTTGTTATTTCTCAGGCAATCCCGGTGTTTGCGCTGGCACCGATTTTGGTGTTGTGGCTGGGCTATGGAATGGCCTCAAAAATAGCCATGGCGACGCTTATTATATATTTCCCTGTTACAGCAACATTCCTCGATGGTCTGCGTAGAACTGAACCCGGCTGGGTTGATTTGGCACAAACAATGAGCGCCTCGCGCTGGGCTATGCTGGTTCATGTGCGTATTCCATCCGCCCTGCCCTCTGCTGCCTCTGGCTTGCGGGTTGCCACAGCCGTTGCCCCAATAGGGGCTATTGTTGGCGAATGGGTGGGTTCAAGCTCC
>JABJOR010000165.1 GCA_018664265.1 Rhodospirillales bacterium | reverse complement strand
GCTGGGGTGGCCACCCCAGCCAAGACGATATCCAGTCGTATCAAATGCCAGAAGCGGCACCAGCACCAGTGTCGGGGTTAGCTCGACCGTTGAGGGAATTGGATGTTGAGTGCCAAAACCACCCGATTCCATTTCGGTCAACTGATCCCACTGACGAAAAACCAAAGGAGTGTTTTTCTTCAACACCACAGGCATACAACACAGCGCATCGTCACTCTCGCTCAATCCAAGCATGGCGGGGACAACGTCCAGCTCATCCGCCATGGCGAGGTATCCGGCAATGACAGAGGAGCCATCAACATTCAAATCTTTTGCCAGCGAAAACATGTTTCTTGTGAACTGATCTTTGGCATTTGATCCGGCAACCGCAACAGCCGCCTTGCGACGCGCCTTGGCATCGTTTCTAAGGATTGCTTTTTGCTCATCTATTGAGAGATTTTCCGGGGAGAGGGTGGCTGTGTTCACGATCAGGGCTCTTTGCGTTGCTTAATTTAAGGTGAAGTGACGCCGCACAAGCCGTTGGTTGTATGTTCCTCTGTGGCCTGATTGTACAGGTGGGTGCCATGTAACTGGCCCAAGAGCCAGACAGGGACAGCTCCCTAGAGATTGTTTGACCCAGGGGTACGATTAACCTAACGAGAGCGGCAGCGTCGCCTCTTAATACCTTTTATTTAGGACTGTTCAAGCATTTCAGCAATGCCTTCCATGCGCTGGGCTGCTGTTTCCAGAGCCCGACAGATGGTTTCTTCATCATAGTTCGGGGAACTTAAGACAGTTTCCGGCACAACTTTCGCCAAATCAATGGCCTTTGTCGCAACATTTTCTGTTTCCTGAAGCTTGCGAACGCTGTCTGCCAGATCATCGGCTATTAACAGACTGGCCATTAGAAACAGGCGTGTATCACCAATTTGCCCTGCAGAATCGATTAAAGACGTGATCTTGTCATTTACGACTGAGCCCAATTCAGTGAGGTGTTCTTCCTGTCCGTCATCACAGGCTATGGAATAACTTCGACCATTTATGGAAATATCAACTTGCGCCATGATAATTAATTTTCCACTGCACCCTTGAGGCGACCTATGGTCAACTCGACCTGGGAAAGCGCTGTCTTGTTGGCTTCGCTCAAAACAGCGTTATGCTGACGCAGGTCTTCGATCTCTTCGCGCAATACACCAATCATCTTATCATCTTCAGCAGACGTTACAGCCGGTTTTTCCAGTCTGGCAGAAAGGGCTGTTTCCATGCGCTCCAAAGCAAAATTAAAGCGCTCCTGCGCTTGCTCCATCCGGGTTGCGCCAACGCTCTGGGATGACACTGAATTCTCTGCTTGGGTATCATGAGCTGGCAATGACATGGTCTTTTTCTACCCCGTATGGTCTTTGTTGAATAACTTTAGTATACGACCGTTGAAAATCACAATACGTTGCCTTGAACAAACTTTCAACTACGAGGTTCAACTATCATTACATGAATACTACTTTCGGGGGGTTTGCTGTGCGGCTTGTGTGTGTTATGTGACATTCATTCCTGCTTTATAACCTGTGATACACACATCACATTCACGCAAATAATATCTTGATACTTAGGAGAACGGGACATGACAGTACGCGTAGCAATTAACGGATTTGGTCGAATTGGTCGCCTTGTCCTACGCGGAATTATTGAATCTGGTCGCAAGGACATTCAGGTCGTTGCAATCAATGATCTTGGCTCAGTAGAAGCCAACGCACACATGCTTAAATATGATTCCGTACATGGCCCTTGCCCGGTTTCCGTTAAAGCCAAAGACGATGCAATAGTTGTTGGTCGCAAGCCAATCGCTGTTACCCAGGAACGCGATCCTTCCAAGCTACCCTGGAAAAAAATGAAAATCGATATCGCCTTCGAATGCACAGGCCTATTCACTAGCCACGAGAAAGCATCCATGCACCTCAAAGCTGGTGCTAAAAAAGTTCTGATTTCTGCGCCAGCTACCGGCGCGGATATGACCGTTGTTTACGGCGTCAACCACGACCAGTTGACCAAGAAGCACAAGATCGTTTCCAACGCTTCATGCACCACCAACTGTCTGGCCCCTGTCGCTCATGTCCTGAACCAGGCCATGGGGATTGAGAAAGGCTACATGACAACCATTCATGCTT
>JABJOR010000016.1 GCA_018664265.1 Rhodospirillales bacterium | reverse complement strand
TACCAGCTGCCAGTGTATTTGGCATGGCATCAATCTGGCTGCGCAGTGGGCCATCACCAATAAAAACCGCAAATATGTCATGATGTGACAAGGCCTCTATGCAGAGCAATAATTCAGGAATTCCTTTGTTTTCAACCAGAGAGCCAACAAACAAAATGATTGTTTTATCCTGTGACAAATCCAGGTCCAGCTTGGCCTGTTCTCGGCTGCGTTGCCGGGTAAAGCGTTCAACATTAACGCCCAAAGGTAATGAACGCGGCCGACGCCCTGTCATGACCTCTGTGGCATCATCCAGTGCCGAGCCTTGTGATATGACTACATCGGCACCCGCAATAACGGCTTTGAACCGCTTCATGTCGCCTTCACTGAAATGCGGGTAAACATTCACATCATCACCCAACAGTGAGACCACCAAGGGCACCTTCCAGCGTTTTGCCAAATGAAGGCCAACCCAGCCTTGCTGGAGAGCAAAATGAGCATGAATAACTGATGGTTTTTTGATGGCCTCATACATCAGTCGAATTAATTGCATAAGATGTGGCGCGCCAAATTTATGTTCTTTCGGATGAGAAAAATACCGGGGTCTGAAAATCTCAATACCTTCATCGTCCTCACGATAAGGAGCACCGATATAACGATCCCATTTATTGGAAAAGAATGTAAATCCCGGCGGTACCCAGGGAACAGGGGCGATCACATTTGGCGTCATGCCAATATTTTTCATCGCCTTGGCCTGCGTTCGCAACCAGATCGCTGCATAGATATCAGCGTCACAAGGATACGATGGCGCTAGCCATAATGGAGAACCTGTCATTGACTGCTCCACCTCTGACGCCAGGCCTGAAACATCAGAACCGTCCACATCTGGACTTCATTGTTAGACGCCCCGCTCAAATGTTGCTGCCATACAGATCTTATGGGTACAGCATTCAGCATGTCATCCTGCTCCAACTTTACCGGGTCCAGCAAGTCTTCCGCCCAGTCGCGTAAAGGCCCTCGCAGCCACTGGCCAATAGGGATGCCAAAACCCATCTTGGGGCGTTCAAATAATTCACGTGGAACATATCGGGACAGAACATTACGCAGCAACCACTTACCTTCACCATTACGCACACGCATGTGTCGGGGTAATTGCATGGCAAACTCGGCAATGCGGTGATCCAGCAACGGTACGCGTGCTTCCAGCGACACCGCCATGGATGCCCGATCAACTTTGGTCAAAATATCATTCGGTAAGTACGTTAACCCATCAAACATTTGCATACGTTCCATGAGTTGAGGTATATCACTTTGTATTGATTCATCCCACAACAAGTCTTGCGGCTCGGAGCTGCCCGGCACAACAGAATTTGGGTTGTGCCAAATAGAAACCAGTCGACGGTACAGCTCATTACCATCCTTTGCACCTAGGGCGGCGGCAACCTTGTGCGCCTTGATGCCCAACAATTGCGGCCTTGATCCTGCTGGAATTAATTTTCCAATCTTGTCCCAGGCAGCTGGAGACAAACCCCTGATCATGCAGGCAGTACCCTTGCGAACAAATGCAGGCCACGGGCTGGCGTTTCTCCAAAGTTTATCACCCCACATGTAGCGGTTATAGCCACTAAACAGTTCATCCCCACCATCACCAGACAGCGAAACCGTAACCGATTGCCGCGCCAGTCTGGATACCAGATAGGTCGGTATCTGGGACGAGTCCGCAAACGGCTCGTCATACCACTGCGCCAGATTAGGAATTTCCCGCTGGGCATCTTCCGGAGAAACGTACAGCTCCGTATGGTGCGTGCCCAAATGTTTGGCAACGGCCTTGGCATGCTCGGCCTCATTATAGCCGGATTCCTGCATACCGATGGAATAGCTGTGGACTGGCGCACCACTTTCGGCCTGCATGGCGGCAACCACTGTCGAGCTGTCAATCCCGCCGGACAAAAATGCCCCGACAGGCACGTCGGCAACCATACGGCGGCGCACAGCGTCGCGAACCAAATTGTCCAGTTGATCTTCAGCCTCGGCGTCACTGATATCCAGAGGGTTACGTTGGGCCTCTGATGCCTTGGCGTGCAGATCCCAATAGCAGAACTGTGTGGTTGTGCCTTCGGCCTTCAGCGTCAGGATATGACCGGGTTTGAGTTTCTCAATACCTTCAAAAATTGAATGCGGGGCCGGGACATAATTAAATCGCATATAGCTCGCCAGTGCATTGCGATTGATGGAGCGCGAAAAATCACCGTGCGTCATCAAGGCTTTCAGCTCAGAGCCAAACAGAAATGTTTTTTTCTGCCATCCCCAATACAGTGGCTTGATACCAAAGCGATCGCGCACAAGTGTCAGGGAACGGTCCTGGCGATCCCACAGAGCAAAGGCAAACATGCCGATCAATCGTTCAACGGTTGCCTCCACACCCCATCTGGCACAGGCTTCAACAATGACTTCCGTATCGGAATGACCACGCCACTCAATGCCCGGCAATTCCCGTTTCAGCTCTTCACTATTATAGGCTTCCCCATTATAGGTAATCACATACCGTCCGCAGTGCGAGACCATGGGCTGATGGCCAGCCGGCGAAAGATCGATGATCGACAGACGTGCCTGTGTGAGAACCACGCCAGCCTCTGCATCGCACCATACCCCGTTATCATCGGGACCACGCAGATGCATGGCTTTCGTCATAGCCTGACCACGCGCCTCCAGCTCATGAAAGGGCGTCGAAGCACTGGCTTCAATAAATCCGGCTATACCGCACATGTTATTTGATTAAAGACCGCAAAGTTTTTTCAATGGGTTTTGGTTGCCAACCCAGCAATGTTGCTGCTTTAGCATTATCGCCATACAAGACCATAGCTTCGCCGGGGCGCATCTCATGCACACCGAATTTCAGCAATACCGGGTCAGCCCCTGTGATGGAGCATAATTCTTCCAGTAATTCTCGTAACTCTTTTGCCTCACCAGAACAGATATTAAAAATATCAAATATTTGGCGAGAGAAGTCATCAGCCAGCTTCAGATATGCCCCGGCAATGTCATTCACACCCAAAAAATCACGTTGCTGGGTGCATGGAGAAAGATCAATACTATCACCTTTCAACAATGCACTGATTACGGAGTCAATCAATTTACCCGGAACGTCATACGTCCCTACTGGCATATAAATTCGCGCCACTCTTGTTGGCACATCGTATAGCAGGGCGAGGCGATGTGACTCCACTGTTTCGGCCAATTTGGAAACGCCATAAGGCATATCGGGCCAGCACACATCAGATTCAAGATCAGCCTGATCGCTGGATGTGTATTCCCATGACGAACCAGTTACGATAACCCCGCACTTCGTGCCAGCAAGATTTTTATACAGAGGCTCCAATGCCACCACATTCATAGCGAATGATTTCCCAAGATCATAATCACGTGATGTATAGTTGTCTGCATAGGCCGCATGATGAACCCATACATCTGGTCGGGTATCATTTATCAATTTTGCTATCTGGACAGTATCACTCAAAGCACATTGAACAAGGTTTACATCCTGAGAAATTGCTGCAAGCCGCTGAGCACGAATGCCGTCATATGTCGATACAGGACGGCTGGTTACGGCACTAACACCCCAACTATTACCAGCGAACGTGCGTGCCAGATGCATTCCGACAAAGCTACTGACGCCCGTAACAATGGCTACTTTTTTTGAAGGCATTGTAATACTCTAGATTTCAACGTTTGAAGTAGTGGCCAAATTGACTTTACATAGTCTCAATATATCATCGATTTCCTGCGTTATGTCACTCTGAGGAGCAAAGCCTGAATCAACAAGCTTTTTGCTTGTGTAATTTAATTCCGGATAAACCTCTCCAGGAGTATGAGCAGCGTGCAGAATTTCAGGCTTAAAGCCAAAGAGCCGTTCACAACGATTAGATATCAGCTTTGCCAGTTCAATAATTTTCATGGCTGATGCCCCACCTAAATTGAATAATCCATCTTTAATTACATCGCGAGGGACATCCAGGGCAAAACACAAGGTATCGACGACACCGGACATCGGAATAAAATTCCGTTTTGCCTCACCCGTTCCTGTCATTTCAATACAACGGGTTTCAACGGCTTGCTTGCAAAAATCGTTCGCAATTATTCCCCAACAATCAACATCAGGTGTTACAGGTACGCCCAAACCATTGGATAATCTCAAAACAATTCCATCAAAAACTTTCTTGTTATGAGCTGCCAAGATATAACTTTCCGCTGTGTGGTGGGTAATTGCATAATGGTTAATCGGCCGAACGGGAGTATCTTCGTCAACCATGCCAGTCAGATTCAAACCATATACCTTCGCCGAGGAAATATAGATAAACCGTTTAATCCCTGCTGCTATACTTGCATTAACAAGTCGCAAAGTAAGGAGGCTGCGTTCCATCATTGCCCGTTCTGGATCAGTTTCTGCTTCCGGTGCATTCATTCCCGCCAAATGCACGATCGTGTCCAC
>JABJOR010000164.1 GCA_018664265.1 Rhodospirillales bacterium | reverse complement strand
GAAAAAGCACAAGGAGTCGCGATAAATTAGCTACACTTGTTTAGTTTAGCCTCCACACATCGGCCTAAGCTTCAAGAGTGCTCAAAGCCTTCCTGATAGTTTGGCCTTTTCCTTGGGTGTAGGAAGCAATTTTGGCATCCTCTTTCATGATGTGATGGAATAACCAGTTCCGTAGGAAGTTGCATAATTGGGCCAGAACTTCCGGGCAGTTATCAGAGCGCCATTTCTCAACATGATCAGTTACCTGCGCAAGAAGCTCCTGGTGATGTTCAAGGTGCTTATCCAACCCAGGATCACAGCAAACTTCCATAACCGCTTCTTCTCGTCGGAAGTGGTTGCTGGTGTGCTCTATCAACTCATCCACCACAGAATTTAACTCCGCTGTGTTTATGGACGGGTTCATGATTTGATTTACTAAGGAAACAAGAGTTTGATGATCCTTGTCTATAACATCAACACCTATTTTCATAGCCTCAGACCAGATCAGCACATTCTCATTGGAAGCCAAAGGTAACTCGAGCCAGAACGTACTTCCGATATCAACTTCGCTATCAAAACCAATACGCCCGGCCATGCGTTCAACAAGTAACTTGGTTACCGTTAAGCCAATGCCAGTGCCTTCTTTTGCGACTGTTGCATCACTACTGAGACGATGAAACATTTGAAAAACACCGGGATAATTTTTTTTGGCTATTCCAGAACCAGAATCTTTTACAGACAGACGTAAAAAGCCATCATCGGTTATTCGACCAGCTACCGTTACGGTGCCACCATCCTTGTTGTATTTAACAGCATTGGAGAGAAAATTAAGAAGGCATTGTTTAAAACGCACCTGATCGGTTTGGAGCATCACTGATGGGCCAGCACTGAATTGATCAACAATTGTTATCCCTCGGTTTTTTCCAAATGACACCGCCATTGATACCGCATCAGCTACGATCTCATTACTACCAATATCGTCCAGTGCCAGTGAGATGTGATCTGATTCAATCTTCGCCAGATCAAGAACTTCATTGATAAGATCAAGCAGATGGTTGCCTCCTTCAAGGATATGATTGACATGTTCATATTGAGCTGGAGAAAGAGAATTGCTGGTATCATATTGCAACATCTGGGCAAACCCCAATACAGCGTTCATGGGGGTTCGCAATTCATGGCTCATGGAAGCAAGAAACTCTGACTTGGCCCTGCTGGATTTCTCAGCCTCATCCGTGCTCAACCGTAACTTTTCTTCAGCCCGAACACGTTCTGTCGTGTTCGATGACACAACCAGAAAATATTCAACTTCGCCCTTATCACCCATTACAGGCACGATGGAGGAATGGAACCAAATTTCTTCCCCTATCAAATTTATGACAGGTTCTTCCAGTTCTACAATTTCACCTGTTTTTCTTGCTTCATCCAGGCTTGCAATCATTTCGTCTTTAAAAGGTTGTGGGAAGAAATCAAAGGGGTAGGGGGTTCCGTAAAACTTGCGAACATCATCAAGACCTAACCCGGAAATGCCAGCCATGCTCATATATTGAAGATTATAATCAAGATCGATAATTTTGGAGCAAACAGGAGAATGCTCAAGCCAAAGCCTGCTTCTTTTCTCAATTCCAGCATATTCTTGTTCAATTTTTAAATGCTTGTTATTTTCCCTGATTCTTTCGTCAGCATAGGGCTTGATGGCATAGAAAAAAATCAATGGTGTGGCGAGAGCCGCTAATAAAACAATGTCGACGGCTATCATGGTGTTACTGGAAACTGGCGCAACAATCGTGAGGCCAAGCATGATTATGGCTTCAGTTACGAAGACGATGAGCATGACTCTAAAAAGAACCGTGAAGCTGGACATTAGCAAGATTTCCCCAAATCGCGCCCCAGATCACTTTGTGAATTTTCACACTGTGATCTATCATCATGCCAGAACGGGGTTGCACAAGCAACGGCAAGCTTTTTTGATGAATGTGATTGCAAAACACAACACCGTAATGAGGTGTTTTGTGTTATGGTATTCCACAATAAGAAACAGCATGTCGACCACCGATAAATACAATCGCGGTATTATTGCCGTTAACACTGGTTTCGAGAAAAGCAGTGTCGCCTGCATTACTCCATGTTGTGTAGAAGTCCGCTTCTGATATTACTCAATATCACTGATTTAAAGGTAGGCATCGGCTTTCTCAACTTTTCAGATATGGGTTTGGATTTATCTTGCGTACATATGGATAAATTATTGAGTAAAGAGTAATG
>JABJOR010000163.1 GCA_018664265.1 Rhodospirillales bacterium | reverse complement strand
GAGGTAATGCATTTGATGCTGCCCTTGCAGCAATGGCTATGGCTTGTGTAGCTGAGCCTGTGCTGGCTTCACCCGGGGGCGGAGGGTTCTTACTGGCACGTCAGGCAAGTAAGCCAAATCAGCCTGTGCTCTATGATTTTTTTTCACAAACTCCTCGAATAAGAAAACCTGCTGAAAAGGTAGAGTTCTATCCAATTTTGGCAGATTTTGGTACAGCTACGCAAGAGTTCCACATAGGCGCAGGATCAATAGCTACCCCCGGAATGGTGCCCGGAATGTTTGCTATTCACAATGATCTTTGCCTAATGCCCATAGGTGATATCCTGCAACCGGCCATTACCTGCGCCAAAAGTGGCGTAATGGTCAATAAATTCCAATCCTATCTGTTCGGTGTTGTTGAGGCCATTTTCAAACGGGAGTCTGCCAGTCTTGCATGTTTTGGATCCCCCCAAGGCGGGCTTGCCAAGGAAGGTGACATAATCAAAAACCCGGATATGGCAGATATGTTTGATGCCCTGTCGCGTGAAGGGGAGGCGCTTTTTCGTGAAGGCGATGTCGCCAGAGAAATTTGTGCATTATGTGATGATCATGGTTCTCATATGAATAGCGATGATCTGCGCCTATATCAGGTTGAGCGTCGCGAGCCACTGATCAGCGAATACCGTGATTGCAAAATCATCACCAATCCGGGGCCGTCAACAGGTGGTGTTTTGATTGGCTTTGCCTTGGCATTACAGGAGCGGATTCGTCTTTGTGATAATGTATATGGCTCGCGTGACTATTATAAAACTCTGGCTCAAGTCATGGACGCAACCAACCGGGCAAGGTTGGAAAGTGGCCTGGATGCAGGGCTGGAAGATAGTGGACTTCAGTCCATGCTGGATGAAAAATTTCTGGCTCATTATGCGGATTACATTCTTGGACGACCTGCGGCGCTTAAGGGAACAACCCATATCAGTATCGTTGATGGTCATGGAAATACAGCGGCCCTGACGCTCTCCAATGGTGAAGGTTGTTCACATATGGTGTCCGGTGCAGGGTTTATGTTGAATAATATGTTGGGTGAAGAGGATATAAATCCTCTTGGCTTTAATGAATGGCCACAGAATGTCCGGTTGTGCTCAATGATGGCTCCAACGATTATGGAACATGGAGACGGCAAGGTGACAGTATTGGGCTCCGGTGGTTCAAACAGGATCAGGACTGCGTTACTGCAGGTTATTCTTAATTTGATTGATCATGGATTGGAATTGCAAGAAGCGATTGAGGCCCCACGTATTCATTATGAAAATAGTATGCTAAACAGTGAGTGCCTTGCAGATTCTATGATAATTGGGGCTCTGCAGAATGATTTTGAAGGGGCCCTTGACTGGAAAAATAAAAATATGTTTTTTGGCGGGGTTCATGCCGTTTCCATATTGCAAAATGATGGGTGCAGTGCTGAATATCAAGCTGTCGGCGATTTACGCCGGGATGGAGCCATATGTTATTGTTAAAGTAAAGCTTCAATAACTCTCGCCAAAAGGAGTTTTTTTGTTTAGTGTGTAAGTATGAAAAAAGTAAAATAAATACATGAGTGATAAAGTGCAGGATCAACAATCGTCATTACTGGGAAGTGTTAATCTTCTCACCCATCTAGACACGTCTGAATTGGCTGATTTGGCTAAAAAATGTAGCTGGAGGCACTATTCTGTTAATGAACAGATCATAGATCGTCAGAGTGAGTCTCGAGATATTTACTTCGTTGTTGAAGGCAGCGTCCGAATTGCCAATTTTTCCCTTTCAGGACGTGAGATTACATTAAATGATTTGTTGAAGGGGGCACACTTTGGTGAACTGGCAGCAATTGACGGATATCCGCGTTCTGCCTCTGTTGTCGCGTTGACGGATTGCCATCTTGCTGCGCTTTCTCCCACATATTTTGAAGAATTATGCCAATCTCACCCAAAAATTGCGTTTCAGGTTATGCGGTCCTTAGCCTCAATTGTTCGTTCAGCTACAGAAAGGATTATGGACCTAAGTACTCTTGCTGCAAATAACAGGGTTCAGTCAGATTTGCTGCGCGAAGCCAAACAAAATATGACAGGCGAGAACACTGCAGAAATCAAACCTATTCCAGTGCATAGTAATGTTGCAAGCCGGGTTAGCACAACGCGTGAAACCGTTGCTCGTGTTATGAATGATCTTGCTCGCCAAGGTATTGTTGAAAGAGCTAAAAGCTCTTTAAAAGTTTTGGATGTGGATGTCCTTGAAGAGATGGTAATCGAAGTTAAAGGGGACTAAATCCATAAAATAATTGGTGTACATGAAATATGGGCTGGCTATACTCAAAGGAATAAATGTAAACTTGTGTGTACACTGATATTGATATAAATAATAACGATGTTGTTGATTGACGATTTTTTTAAATCGTAGAATTGCATATTGTGTGCTAATCTGATCTTCAATTTTTGAGTTAAGACAAGGTTCTTGGGAAAAAATAATGAGCAAGACAATTTTAATCGTAGAAGACAACGAACTAAATATGAAGCTTTTCAACGATTTGTTGCAAGCACATGGATATAATACTGTCCAAACTATGGATGGGCGCGATGCAATAAAACTGGCACGCGAACATAATCCAGACCTTATCCTGATGGATATTCAG
>JABJOR010000162.1 GCA_018664265.1 Rhodospirillales bacterium | reverse complement strand
GGTGGTCATCACATAGAAGAACTTGCCAGGGCCATTCCCGGTATTTCGGACTTTATACTTCCAACCAGTGGGATAATAGGCACAGTCGCCAACAATCAGAGTACGTGAGTGATCCAGATTGGTGGCATCAGTTCCCCACCAAAGAGTAAATTCACCTTCCAGAATGTAATAAAACTCATCAGCCGGGCCATAATGATGCAGGACCGTACCGTCGTCGTCTTCCTCTATGGCGAAAACACAGGTTTCATCACCTGGCATTGTGTGACAGACGCCGACACCGCAAACCTCGTCGATATCGTAAAGGCGCTTTATCGGTACAGTGATGTGGTTGCTATCATCATAACCCGGCCCAACCATCTTGACGTCGTTTTCATTAACGAATTGTGGTTTTGTAAATTTAGCGCACATCAGGATCACCCTTTTACCAAAGTTGCTGTGCTTCCCCACCTACTGAATACTGACAGCTTTAATAGTTTGAGGCGACAAAAAATTCAGCAATTTCTTGTATCAGGAGACTTAAGGAACAACTCTACTGAATAGCCTCCGCATGACCATCAACCGGAAGTGCCTGGCCAGAAATTTTGTTGCCTGCTTTTGAACACAAAAACAAAATTGATGCAGCGATATCATCCGGCGATACGAAAGTATTCATGGAAGACGCACTTGTATAACTCGTGCGGATTGCTTCTTCCGTTTCCCCGGTAGCTATAGCATGGGCAGCAACAACCCTGTCCATTCGATCACCACTGACGGAACCGGGGCAAATACAGTTTGCTCGAATATTGTCTGTTCCAAGTTCCATGGCCAGAGTCTTGGTGAACCCGATAATAGCCCACTTGGCCGCAGCGTATGGGGAGCGGTTAGGGAACCCAAATAGTCCAGCCGTTGAGGACATATTAATAATTGATCCTCCACCAGCTTCTTTTAACATAGGAATCGCCCGTCTGGCGCACAGGAATGCTGCCCCCAGGTTAACATCTAGACAACGTTGCCAATCTGCATATGAAACGCCCTCTACAGGGTCGGTTGGCCCTGCTATGCCAGCATTATTGTTAAGCACATCCAAACCGCCGAGTTCTTGCTGCACTGTTTCAAAAAGCTCATCAACGGATTGTTCATTGGAAACATCGGTAATGCTACCTGTCGCAGTTGGATTTTCTTTCAAAAACCGAGAAACTGCAGCTTCATCAATATCGCAGATATGAACATGGGCTCCGCAGTCCAGAAACTGTTTTGCCGTTGCCGCACCAATACCGGAAGCACCTGCCGTAATTAAAACCCTAGTACCAGAAAATTCGTTTGTCATGTATGTCATCCTAAATGTAGCGTTGCTTGATTTGATGTGAGAATACACCTTGCATATGCTGTGAAAAGCATGGATTGATGCTTGTCGATATTTTTTGAAAGCATGGCTTTATGAGCAAGACACTTGATGCACGCGGATACAATTGCCCAATCCCTGTTTTGAAGGCCCGCAAGGCGCTTTCAGAGCTTTCTGATGGTGAAGAATTAACACTACTGGCAACGGATCCGGCGTCCGCAATCGACATTCCGCATTTTTGCAATACAACCGGCCACACCCTGATCAGCTCTGATGAAGAAGACGATGTTTTTAGTTATAAAATCAGAAAAAATCAGACCGAAAAATGACTGCCACCACACGCGGGTTATTATGGATTATCCTGGCAACGATAATTTTCACTGGTACTAATACCATTGCGAAAAAATTGGGACAGGACTACGACGTGATCCAGATCGTCTGGGCGCGCTATACGTTTCATCTTTTGTTTTTATTGATTATGCTGCGCCATCACATCGTAGGGGTTTTAAAGACCAACCATCTGAAACTTCAACTTGGGCGCTCGACCCTTCTGCTGGTTTCATCCGGCTTTTACTTTACAGGATTCACCCTGCTTCCATTGGCTGAATCAGCAGCGATCATCAATGCCACACCAATTCTGGTAACAATTCTGTCCGTGCCCTTGTTGGGGGAACGTGTCGGAAAACAGCGCTGGATCGGTGTGGCTGCCGGGTTTTGTGGCGCATTGATAATCATCCGCCCGGGAATGGATAGTTTTAGTCCTGCTATGCTGCTACCACTCTGTGCGGCCCTGACCTATTCCTTATACCAAATTGCCACCCGCAACGTTAGCCACGCCGACGCACCCATAACCAGTATTACCTATACAGCCATTGTCGGCTTGATTATCGGCAGTATTATCGCACCATTTTTCTGGACGCCGCCTGATTTATTCGGATGGATTATGATGGCCGGGATTGGCTTAACCGGGGGCGTAGGGCACTACGCAATGATAAGGGCTTACGCTATTGCAGAAGCTTCCGTCGTCAGTCCGTTTACCTACGCCGTATTGCTGTGGATGATCATCGTTGGGTATTACATGTTTGATGACCTGCCTGATATCTGGACATTCATTGGCGCATCTTTCATCGTGGGCAGTGGCCTCTATATCGGGCGCCGTGCCGCACGAAACAAACAAACAATAACCGAGTAAAAACCGGATAATGATGATGGAACGCAAAACAAATATACCCTTGGGCATTGGCTGGATGCTGATCACGTTATTTTTATTTGTTTCCATGGATGCCATCGCCAAATATATCAGCAAGGACTATCCAATTGCCCAAATTGTCTGGGCCAGGTTTTTTTTTCATTTCGTCATTCTGAGCATCCTTCTTAATCGTGCCCTGCCCACTATTTTTAAAACCGCCAAGCCAAAACTGCAATTATTTCGATCCGCTTTAATGCTGGGGAATTCTTTTTTAATGATTACAGCACTGAAATATATGCCACTGGCAGATTTCAGTTCAATCTTGCTAACAACACCGATAATCGTCACAGCGCTATCATACCCATTACTGGGCGAACGTGTCGGGGTTTATCGTTGGTTAGCTGTTTTAATCGGATTTATCGGTGCCTTAATCGTTATTCAGCCCGGTACGGATGTTATGACAGCGTCATCACTCATCGCGCTTGCATCGGCCTTTTGTTATGCGTTCTATCAGATTGCCACGCGCAAGCTCAGTTCAACGGATTCAACGATGACCACACTGTTGTATAGCGGTGTGGTTGGAACTTTTGTCATGTCTATTTGGGCACCTTTTGAATGGGTTGCTCCTGATCTTGTCGGATGGCTGCTTTTGTCATCAATCGGTGCACTTGGTGCCTTATCGCACTGGTGCCTGATCAGGGCCTTCAGTATGGCACC
Organism: Rhodospirillales bacterium; assembly: GCA_018664265.1. Lineage (GTDB taxonomy): Bacteria > Pseudomonadota > Alphaproteobacteria > Rhodospirillales > Casp-alpha2 > JABJOR01. Next base: position 2,173 of record JABJOR010000162.1, on the reverse strand, counting down.
TGTCGCCGTGATTACACCATTCGGCTATACAAATATTATCTGGGCGACATTCTACGGATATATTTTGTTTGATGACCTGCCTGGGATATGGACAATTACCGGAGCAGCCATCATTATTTCAAGTGGATTATATATACTGTATCGAGAACACCGTTTAAGGGGAAACCATAATGCAAGCTGATTTGATAATTCACGACGGATTGATCCGTACCATGGACGACGCGACACCAACGGCCGAAGCCGTCGTTGTCAGTAATGGTAAAATCATGGCCGTGGGCAGCAATGCTGACATGCTGGACTTGGCAGGATCGGCTGCGTGCAAGATCAACCTGAATGGCAAGCTTCTGCTACCGGGTTTTCAGGATACACATATGCATTTTCAACTTAGCTCAAATGAGGTTCGTTTGTGCGCGGCGCTCGCAGAGTACACCACTGCCGAGCAAGTGAAAAAAGCCATGACAGAATTCTATGTAGCCAATCCAGATGCTGAAGTCATCTGGGGGTCTAACTGGAATGCGGGAATGCTGAATTTTTCGGAACTTACTCGCCAGTCTCTGGATGAAATCTGCGCAGACAAACCGATTATACTGATTGCATCCGATCATCATAATGGCTGGGTTAATACGGCTGCTCTCAAAATGCTGGGCATGATGGATTGCCCACCAGAAACATATGGTGATCATATCGTCCGTGAAGCGGATGGAACGCCAAGTGGATTGTTATTCGAAAGTGCTGCATTTCATCTTATGGCAGTCTTGGAAAGCAGACCGGCAAGTGAAATTCGTGAAGCCATGAAATGGGGCTGTGCTGAGCTCAATAAAGTCGGCTTCACTGGTGTTCTTGACGCATTGGTGACGCCTCAGACGATGGATCTTTATCATCAAGCAGAACAGGCAAATGAATTAACTCTTCGTGTTGCTTCCACAGCCCTGGTTAAACCGGATGGCGATATGGGCCAGATCGAGATGCTCAAGGAGATGCGTGCAAAGTATAACAGTCCCATGGTTAAAACCCACTCCGCCAAATTCTTTATCGATGGTGTTATGGAAAACAAGACTGCTTTGTTGCTGGAGCCCTACGCCGATGGCACGGTGGCCCCTGCGTTATTTGAAAAAGAATTCTTTGAAGACATGATTGTTGCCTGTGACAGGGAAAAGTTTCAAGTCCATGTTCATGGTCTGGGTGATGGCGCGGCGCGAATGACACTCGATGCATTCGAGAAAGCCCGCAAGGTGAATGGAGAATGGAACAGCCTGCACCAGATTGCACATTTGCAACTGGTCGATCCGGCAGATGTTCCAAGGTTCAAGGAACTGGGTGTTGTTGCAAACTTTCAGCCGTTGTGGGCCTGTATGGAACCAACCGTGCAAACCACCTGCATCGATCAAATCGGTCCTGATCGTTCTGAGTGGATTTACCCACTGGCAGCGATTATCGACACAGGCGCTCCGTACGCTATTTCCAGTGACTGGTGTGTGAGTACATATGAGCCCATGCCAATCATGCAAACGGCCCTGACCCGTCAAGACCCATGGGTTGGACGCTATGCCCCCGTTCTAACCCCACAACACCGCATTGATATTGATACAGCCGTGAAGGGCTATACAATTCGCGCTGCCGAAGCTGCCTGGAACAGTGATATTGCAGGCTCAATCACACCGGGGAAATGCGCTGATATGGTTATCTTTGATCAAGACCTGTACGAGATCGATCCTTATGATTTGATCAACGTAAAAACCATGGCGACCTTCCTGGAAGGTAACGAGGTTTACCGCAACGAAAGCTTTGATGGATAGCGTTTGAATTAGTGTGCCTGTTCCTTGGTCTTTGAAAATGTAATTTCAGGATGATCTTCCAGCGCCTTGTTCAGGTGCCAGGCGTTTCTTGCCAAAAACACTGTATCACCATCGTGATCTTCACCCAGTGAAGCTTTGTTGGCATCGACAAACTTTTTCATGGTCTGGTTATCTTCGGCTGATACCCAGCGGGCAGTATAAAGTTCCGTTTGCTCAAAGCTTACAGGGACTTCGTATTCTGTACGAATACGGTCAGCCATTACTTCAAATTGCAAACCGCCAACCACACCGACGATCCAGTCAGCACCGATCATGGGCTTGAAGACACTGGCGGCGCCCTCTTCTGCCAATTGCTGGAGAGCCCGTCCCAGATGTTT
>JABJOR010000161.1 GCA_018664265.1 Rhodospirillales bacterium | reverse complement strand
TATCACATAGAGCAAAAGAAAAAGGTTTCTACGTTGGCCTGTCTACCAATGGGACATTGATCACGGAAGAGAATATCGAACAAATTGCCGCTGTAAACTACGATTATGTAGGCATCAGCATGGATGGATTACGTGAAACGCATGACAATTTCCGTGGTCATAAAGGCGCATTCGATGAATCCCTCCATGGGGTACGTTTGTGTCGTGACCGGGGCCTGAAAGTTGGCTTGCGGTTCTGTATTACACAACAAACTGCGCATGACCTTCCTGAATTGCTCAAGTTGGCAGAAGATGAAGATGTTAATAAATTCTACCTTTCACATCTGAATTATGGCGGGCGCGGAAATAAAAACCGTGGTGAAGATGCCCACCACATCATGACCCGTGAAGCCATGAACCTGCTCTTTGAGACCGCATACAAAAACATTAGCGATGGTTCAGATAAAGAAATTGTTACCGGCAATAACGACGCTGACGGTGTTTACCTCTATCACTGGGTGCAGGAGCACTTCCCTGAAAAGGCCGAGCATATTCGCGCCAAGCTTGTTCAGTGGGGTGGTAATGCTTCCGGTGTTAATGTTGCCAACATCGATAATGTGGGCGAAGTCCACCCCGATACATTCTGGTGGCAATACAAATTGGGCAATGTGAAGGACCGTCCTTTCTCTGAAATTTGGCCTGATACATCTGATCCGATCATGGCCGGATTGAAGGCCTCACCACGCACCATCGGTGGGCGATGTGGCAAATGCGAACATTTTGATATATGCGGCGGGAACACCCGCACCCGTGCATTACAGCTTACCGGCGATCCGTGGGCCGAAGATTCGGGTTGTTATCTTGAAGATTATGAAATCGGTGTAGAAGATGGTGAAGAACGCCTGAAAGTCACACCGTACGGGAAAGGCTCTTATGCGACAGTTGCTTAAAATTATCATTTGCCTTGGCTTGTTTTGGGTTATTTCAAACAGCCATGTTGTTCAGGCAGATGTATCTGCAGAAGAGAACTATAAAACCTATTGTGCAGAATGCCATCAGGCAGAACGTTTAGGTAGTATAGGACCAGCATTATTACCTGAGAACCTCAAACGATTGCGAAAAAGAAGGCTGTCGGCGTTATTGCCAATGGCCGCGAAGCAACCCAGATGCCCGCCCATGGGGATAAACTCAGTGAAGCCGAAATCAATGCTCTGGTGGAACTAATCTACACCCCACTACCGAGTATTCCAAAATGGGGTATGGATGAAATCATTCCATCTCAAACAATTCATAATGCCGTCTCCACACTACCAGATAAGCCAGTCCACCAATCAGACCTGTTAAACCTGTTTACCGTTGTAGAAACCGGAGACCATCACGTTACTATCCTTGATGGTGATACATTTGATCCAATCTGGCGATTTAAATCACATTTTGCCCTACATGGTGGGGCCAAGTACTCTCCCGATGGCCGCTATGTTTATTTTGGTTCCCGGGATGGGTGGGTTAGCAAATATGATCTGTGGAGCTTAAAGCAGGTTGCGGAAATTCGCGCCGGTATCAATACTCGAAATATAGCCGTCTCATCTGATGGCAAATGGGTCATGGTGGGCAATTACCTGCCCCATAGCATTGTCGTTCTCAATGCAGAAGACCTGACACCGTTTCGCTACATCCCTGTAGCCGATGGAGAAGGCGTCACGTCACGTGTTAGCGCCGTTTATGATGCCCGACCCCGCATAAGTTTCATTGCTGCCCTGAAAGATATCAAGGAAATCTGGGAATTATCCTATGATCCAGAAGCTGAGCCGATCAGAGAAGGCTTTCAGCACAATTTCCGAAAAGGTGAAGAAGAAGGCTTTATTGTCAGCGAACAACCCTTTGGTATCCGCCGTATTGCTGTAGATGATTATATGGATGATTTCTTCTTTGACCCCTACTACGCTGAAGTTATCGGTGCCAGTCGTACAGATAAGAAAGGCGTGGTTTATAATTTGGACGTACGCAAGAAAGTCTCAGACCTTGATCTAAGCGGCATGCCACACCTTGGTTCTGGAATCGTCTTTGATTATCAAGATCGAATGGTCATGGCGACGCCCCATATTAAAGATGCAACAATAAGCGTAATCGATATGGAAACATGGGAAACAATAAAGCGCATTGAAACCCTGGGACCTGGGTTCTTCGCACGCTCTCATGAAAATACCCCATATTTCTGGGTTGATGTTTTCTTCGGCGAGCATAAAGATGCCATCCACATCATCGATAAGCGGACACTGGAAATTGTCAAAACACTACGTCATGAACCAAATCAGACCGTCGCTCATGTAGAGTTTACACGTGATGGTCGCTATGCATTGGTCAGCATATGGGAAGAAGATGGCGCTATCATTGTCTATGATGCTGAAACCTTCGCAGAAATTAAACGGATACCTATGAGCAGGCCTTCGGGAAAATATAATGTCTTTAACAAAATCAACCTCTCCTCAGGCACCAGCCACTGATTTGAAGAATACGGCGCTTATTCTTGCTTGGCCTGGTAATAAAGGGGGAGACAGAGGTAAGCTTATTTCCCTTATCAAGGAACGGTTTGGACTGGGCGTCGTATGCCCATGGTCAGCGTCTGGTCAAGATAAGGATTTGTATCCGGTTTTACCAAAAAACATCACCAGGATTATTATTCTGCCAATTTTCATGTGCCGTGGCTTTACTTTAAGAACTATTTTGCCGGGGCTAATTGAAAATTTTCAGGAAAATACAACCAGTCGAATCAACTGCTTACAGCCTATTAGCCAGCACACGGAACTTGCTGATATGGTTGCAAAACGCGCTACTATATGTGCCGATAAAAACGGGATAAGCTCTCGCGATGCACATTTGATATTGGTTGCGCACGGCTCTGAGAAGCATCCTGAATCAGCACAATCCGCACAACAAATGGCACAATACATTCGATCCAGAAATATATTTACAAGCGTCAATGAAAGCTATCTGGAACAAGTCCCCACGCCGGAAACTATTATTACTGACCTTCAAGGGCCCGTCATTGCTGAAGGTTTATTTTTAACTCCAGGCAGGCACTTTAGTGAAGATTTTCCAGCCGCCTTAACCAGGAGCAAACGATCCGTTCTGATCCCCGCTGAAGGTGGCCTTTCAACAGATCCCATGTTCAATAACATGGTTTGTGATGTTCTTGAGCGTGTCATAAGGGCCTAGTTTTTGTTTGCCACAGCTTTAAGTAGTGTGAAAGTATCTTATTAAAGCCACCAAACAAATAAACTGTTCACATTCATGACTGATGCAAATGTAATACGAAACCCACGATTGGGACTTATAGCGGTAGCATTTGCAATTTTTTTGTTCGCAACCACAGACGTCATTGCAAAATGGTTTGGACATCAGGGATATGCCCCCGCACAAATTGTCTTCCTGAGATATTTATTCGGCATGGCTCCTGTTTTCTTAATGCTCCGGAAATCTGGCATTGCTGGTCTTAAAACCCAGCGCCCTTTTTCTCATGGCCTTCGTGCATGTTTAATATTTGGAGCTATATTCTTTTTCTTCTGGGGCATCAAGCTTATGCCACTGACGGAAGCCATCGCTATAGCCTTTACGGCCCCATTATTTGTCGCATTGTTATCCATTCCATTTTTGGGTGAACGTGTTGGTCTGCTCCGCTGGTTAGCTATCTTTATCGGCTTTTTAGGTGCAATGGTGATACTGAGACCCGGCACCGAAGCGTTCAGAGTTGAATCTCTGTTGATTGTTGCCTCCGCCTTATTGTTTTCTATTGGCATGATCCTGACACGAAACATGGCCGCCACAGAAACTAATATTTCTATGTTCACCTATACAACATCCGGGGCGGCATTAATTAGCGCTCTATTTATGTGGGCATCATGGCAAACACCCGGTTTATATGACCTCCTTCTTTTCATCTTGCTCGGTAGCATAGGTGGAGGGGGAGCCTACCTGATGATTATAGGATACAGGAACGTCTCAGCAGCTTCAGTTGCTGCATCCTTTGAATACACAGCCCTTATTTGGGCTTCAATTTTCGCATGGGTTATATGGGACGAAGTTCCCGGGATTAACGTTTTGATCGGCGCCTTGATTATTATCGCTGCCGGACTATTGATCACAAAAGGCGAACGATCAGAGTTAAAATCCTAGTTTGATTTGTTTAACTGCCATTGCTCAAGCTTGCCATGGGCCTGTGACACAGCTTCAATAGCATGACTCTCTGCGCTATCCGTGAGGGCTGTCAACTCAATAACGTAGCCATTGGGATCTCGAAAATAGATTGAGTTAATAAAGCCATGATCGGCGATACCACGGGTTTCAATACCTGTGGCTTTGCCTTTTTCAAACATGAAGAGAAGCGTTTCCCGATCAACCTCAAGGGCTATGTGCAAGTCGTAGTCGTGTTGCACCTTGAAATCAAAGAGCATGCCTGGAACTTCAAAGAATGCCAGAAAAGACCCGTCATCCATTTTATAGAAAGTATGCAGAGCTTCAGTTTCACGGCCAGTCTTAGTCTCGCCAATTTCAAAAGCGTCAACCAACGGTAAGTCCAGAAAATCTTCGTAGAAACTGCGTGTTTCTTCTGAGTCCCGGCAACGATAGGCGTTATGATGTAAACCTTTGATATTCATACGTCCTCTCCCTTATCACTCTATTAGCAATATGGGGAGAGGCGTAAAAATATGCAAGATTATCCTTAAGCGGCTTTTCTACCTGAACGGGAAGATTTATTCCCCATACTACGGTGTTTGGAAGGCCCACCCTTTTTAACAGCGCTTGGCTTGAAGCGTTTTTGCCCCTTCGCCTTCTTTGGTGTAGGGCTGAGAGACGCTGCTTCGTTGTGATATGGATGTGTTTCATCCACAAAAACGCGTTGGCGAATTGTTTTTTCAATATCTTTCAAATAAGCGCGTTCGTCTGCATCACAAAATGATATGGCCATGCCATCGGCACCGGCACGCGCCGTTCGGCCAATTCGATGAACATAGCTTTCGGGCTCATTCGGCAAATCAAAGTTAATAACGTGCGTAATCCCATCTACGTCGATACCACGCGCGGCAATATCGGTTGCCACCAGCACGCGAAGGTTACCACCTCGGAAGCTGTTCAGAGCACGTTCACGGGCATTCTGCGATTTATTGCCATGAATTGCATCTGCCTTAATACCACTACGATCAAGATTTTTGGCAATTCTATCAGCACCGTGTTTGGTTCTAGAGAAAACAAGAACACGTTTAATGTCTTCATTTTTCAAAATTTCAGCAAGCAAAGTTTGTTTTTTTGCTTTTGGAACAAACAAGACACGTTGATCAACACGCTCGGCTGTTGTGGCTGCAGGAGCAACCTCAACTTCAACCGGGTCGTTCAGTAGATCATTAGCAAGTTTGCGGACATTATCTGGCATGGTTGCTGAAAACAGGAGGGTTTGACGTTTACCGGGGAGCTTTGCTGTAATTTTACGTACGTCGGGAATAAAGCCCATATCAAGCATACGGTCAGCTTCATCCAGAACGAAAGTTTCAACACGATTAAGCTTAACAGAGCCCCGTGCCATCAAATCCAGCAAACGACCTGGAGTTGCCACCAGAATATCAACGGGTTTGCGCATCCGGAAAAAATTCTTCTGGATTGAAACACCGCCAAAGATAACGGCAGTACGGATGTGTTGGTACCTGCTGTAGATAAGAATATTGTCGCCAATTTGGCTGGCTAATTCACGGGTTGGAGCAAGAATCAATACTCGGGGAGTTCCCGGGTGAAGTTCTGCCTTTGGTGCGGTTTTAAAATCAGCCAGTCGATGAAGAATTGGCAGCGAAAATGCTGCCGTCTTACCGGTTCCGGTCTGGGCAACGCCAAGCAAGTCGCGACCTTCCATGAGATGCGGGATAGCTTTAGCTTGAATAGGAGATGGCGTTGAATAGCCTTGGCCTTCAACGGCTTTAAGAATGGGACTGGCAAGGCCTAGTCCCGAAAAATCGGTCATGTAATGTAGTCTTTCTATAAAATAATGCTGAGTTCAACTCCCTGTTAAGGGGCGATATACATTCCTCAGCGATGCGCGCGCGTACATCTGCGCAGCTGCTGCGTGTCATCACGCTGCAGGGGTTGTAGACTACTTATAGAAAAAAAGATAGTTATTTGTTGTATTTAATCAGCCGCAGCAACAATGATGATTTCAACATCATAATCCGGCGTAGCAAGTTTTGCCTCACCTGCCGCACGCGCAGGACAATTACCAGGGCTAACCCAAGTATCCCAAACTGCGTTCATTTCTGCGAAATAAGACATATCGGAGAGCCAAATTACAGCCTGAAGAACTTTAGTCTTATCACTGCCGCATTCCGCAAGAAGGCTGTCAACCTGGCCCAGGATCGTTTCGGTCTGCTGCGTTACATTCTCACCCGGTTTCCCAACCTGTCCGGCTAAGTATACGGTGTCATTATGAACAACGGCCTGGCTCATACGATCATTGGTGTGAAGGCGCTTAATGGACATTCTAATCTCTCCCTAATTTAAAATTCATGTCTATGTTTTGCTGCCTGCGGAACAAGAAAGCAACAAAAAAAACGGGCACCCTCTATCATTCAGGGATACCCGTCTTCAAAAGCGTAGATATTTACGGCTCAGATCAAGATTTACCTTCACCCTTTTGTGTTGCATTAACCAAACACGCCATATTGCCGTATGGGTGCTTATTATCATTCATCAACTGATGTGCATCACCAATTTCATCAAAGTTGTAGGTTGCAGACAGGCATGGATCAATTTTACCAGCCATAACCAACTTGTTAACTTCTGCTGCCTGTTCATCATTAGACAGGTGACTACCTTGAAGACGTTTTTGCATCATCCAGTGATACCGTAAATCCATTGTAATGTTGTATCCAGTTGTTCCTGCGCAAATTACGACCATACCACCTGTGTCACAGACAAAACCAGAAGTTGGAAGCGTTGCTTCACCAGGATGCTCAAATACAATCTTAGGGCTCTTCTTTTCGCCAAGAGCTTCCCAAATAGCCTTACCGAAGCCACGGACACCGCCCATCCATGCGCCCCATTCTTCACTATTTGTATCAGGCATCGTACCCCAATGATCAAAATCATTTCGGTTGATGACACCGACTGCACCATGGTCGAGACAAAATTGACGTTTATCTTCATCAGAAACCACGGCAATAGCCTTACCGCCAAGAGCTGCCGTAATTTGCAAAGCCATACTGCCCAGCCCGCCAGCAGCACCCCAAACCAGAACCGCATCACCTTCTTCAATGGTGTTGGGAGCCCAGCCCATAAGCATGCGATAGGCTGTAGAAGCACACAGTAAATAGCAAGAGGCTTCTTCCCAACTCAGATGCGCAGGCTTCGGCTGAAGTTGATGCGACTGAACACGAGCAAACTGGCAATAGCTGCCATAATTGGTCTGGTATCCCCAGATACGTGTGCTTGGGGCCAGCATGGGATCTTTTCCGGACAGAACCCATGGGTCTTCTGGTTCCCACCAGCCACTGTGTACAACGACTTCATCGCCAATTTTTGCGCCTGTAACATCTGATCCAACAGCCCAGACAATGCCTGAACAGTCACTTCCGCCTGCATGAAAATCCTCAGGCTCACCCTTCTTCTGGCGATCCTTGATAACATCAACAGGAAAACCGAGAGCCGCCCATACGTTGTTATAATTGATACCTGTGGCCATGACATAAACCAGAACGTCCTTGGGGCCAATTTCCGGCGTTTTGATGACTTCGCGCTGCCAGGCATCCTTAGGGGCTCCAAAACGGTCCTGTCGCACGACAAAAGCATGCATATTTTC
>JABJOR010000160.1 GCA_018664265.1 Rhodospirillales bacterium | reverse complement strand
GTGATGTGCCGGGCATGGGGCGCGAAAATTCATCGAGCGCAGATCATAAATCAAGAGCAATCGTGGATCATAAATGGGTGGAGACGAACTGGACCCTGGGACTGGCTATGCGAACCCGTCAGTTCTGGTTTCTGACAATCGCCTTTGTCGGCGGATTGTATGTCTGGTACGCCGTACAGGTTCACCAAACCCGATATTTGATCGATATCGGCATTTCGAAGGAAATCGCTGCATTGGCACTGGGCCTGGTTAGTCTGGGCGGTGTTGTTGGCCAGGTTTGGATTGGCCAGTTTTCTGATCGCATGGGTCGGGAATGGGCGTGGACATTGGCTTGCATCGGGTTTTTGCTGACCTATGTGGCGCTTTATGCATTACGGATTTGGCCTGAACCCTGGCTCATGTATGCCATGGTCGTTGTGCAGGGCGCACTGGGCTATGGTCTTGCTTCTGTATTTGGCTCTGTTCCTGCTGATCTGTTTGCCGGGCCTCGTTATGCGAGTATCTTTGGTGTTATCGCTGCAGCTGCCGGTGCGGGCGCGGCGGCAGGACCTTGGCTCACTGGATTTATGTTTGATCATTGGCAAAATTATGACGGGGCATTTGCAGTGGCAATTGTGGTGTCACTGGTATCGATTGCGGCCATGTGGCTGGCCGCGCCGCGAAAAGTACGTCTTGTTGCAGGACAGATTCCGGCAGAATCGAACTAAACCTGAAAAAAACTCATAGACGGGCGTGCTATCCTTGCGTGAATTATCGTAAACTGGGCCTTCGAGGCAAATATAATATTTTATCGAGGGTAATTTGGCGGCGCTGGAACCGGTACCGGATTTTGATCGCGATGCGATCCATGTGCTGCCGCTCAGCATTATTCCTCTGGAATTGGGCGGCTTGCGCCGTCTTCGGATGGTCAAGAATGACGAACTTGAAAGCGTTATCGAAATTTTTGGTGGCGATAGCGGAAGTGGTCATATCAAGCTCTCCGATCTTTCCATGGTCTATCCGAACCTGTCTTTCAGGGACAATCGAATTCTGCAGAAACTGGCGAAATTAAGCAGCTATGACGTTTACTGCCTGCGCGTACACCTGCGGGCGCTTGAGATCAACGTTGATGAAGACGAACATCTGAAGCTGTCGGGCGACAAGCAAACCGAATTGCGCGATTACATGTCCCGTTTCACCAAGCGGCTGATAATGGAAGTCTTTGGGGATGATGATCAGGTCACCGATTTCAAGGATGTGCTGGCCCTCTATCGCAACCCTGACAAAACCCAGGCGGCCAAGAAACTTGCCAAGCTGGCGCAAAGTCTGGGGATCGACGTTCATGCAGTACCAGCTTTTCTCGAAGATTACGGTGATATCTATCTGTCCATTGCCTATTACCGGGAGTATCTGGAAACAGTGCAGGAGGGGATCGCGGATTTTGAAATATCAATTGCAGACATTCTGGAGCACCCCCACCTTGGTAAGGACCAAAGCCTGGTTAACATTTGCAAGCGATCTCTCAGAAAGATCAAAAAGCTGAACGAGGCCGCCATGCAAAGGTTTGAGGTCTTTGAACAGTATACAGATCAAATGTGGGAGAATATGGACACCGAGCGCTTTCAGAGTTTCAAATCGGTGGTGATCAATAATCACACGGCACTGGGCGGGGTGTTGTGCATATTGTCTGTAAAGATGAATGCCTGGATGCATAAATTCCCCATGCAGACATCCGGGGGGCTGTTTAATCGCGCCGAATTCATCCGCGTCAAGATACAACGCGGGCTTTGAAGAAATAGTCCCTGGAGCGACTTCGGCTCATGTCTTCGTTGCCTTTCATTGCCTTTCATTGCCTTTCAGTGGTTTAAGGGCGTCGGGCATTTTCATCAGGCAATCAACAGGAACCAGGTCATGATTACGATCTACGGCATCAAAAACTGCGATACCTGCCGCAAGGCCCTTAAATGGCTGGAGGCAGAGGGTCGCGCCCACAAGTTTCATGATTTTCGCAGTGATGGTCTTCGCGGGGAGACTATACGAGATTTTATTGACGACTTGGGAATGGATGCGGTTCTTAATCGTCGCTCCACGAGCTGGCGTGAACTGGACGACACTTCGAGGGCTGTTCTGCAAGGGGGGGACCTGGATGCTGTTGTCGAATTGCTGATTCAACATCCGACCCTGATCAAAAGGCCAGTGTTTGATACGGGCAAAGGCATGCTGAACGGTTTCGGTCCAGGCCAGGGGAGCGTTAGAAATTCCGTGTCATTTCTTTAAACTGAAGAAAAGGAATGACACATGCGAAATGATTTTGATTTTGATACAGCTCTTTCTGCCCTGCAAGATGGCCAGAAGCTGACAGGCAAGGACGGCATTTTGACGC
>JABJOR010000159.1 GCA_018664265.1 Rhodospirillales bacterium | reverse complement strand
GTTGAGGGCCAGGTCATGGCTTCCGTCAACGGTCAGGCCCAAGGCGCTGTTGTTCGCGGGATGCTACCCGATGATTTGCATAAACGAGAACTTGTTGCGAACAATATCGTCGCTGGCAATCTGGCAGCCTTTGAAGGCAATGACGCCATTGCCATTGGCCAGCGCATGGCATTCAAGTTACGCGTTCAGATCGGCGATAGCATCAATCTTATATCTCCCAAAGGCAACGTTACGGCCTTTGGCACTGTGCCGCGCGCACGCGCCTATAAAGTCGTCGCCATGTTCAATATTGGAATGTACGAATACGACAGCAGCTTTATTTTCATGCCTTTAAAAGCCTCGCAAATCTATTTTTCCATGGATGATGGTGTTAGCAATCTGGATGTCTTTATTGAGAACCCGGATGATGCCCCATACATGTTGGCTGCGATTAAAAATGAAGCCGGGTTTGGTACTTATATCCATGACTGGCAACGTGCGAATGCCAGCTTTTTCAATGCTATACAGGTGGAACGCAATGTAATGTTCCTGATCCTTACTTTGATTATTTTGGTCGCAGCATTCAACATAATTTCATCCATGATTATGTTGGTTAAGGACAAGGGTCGTGATATTGCCATCATGCGTACCATGGGCGCGACCCGTGGAACTGTCATGCGAGTGTTTTTTATCAGTGGTTCCAGCATCGGCGTTATTGGCACCTTTGGCGGATTTGCACTGGGGTTGGCTTTTGCCAACAACATTGAAGCCATACGTCAATGGATACAGGGCTTATCAGGAAGTGATCTGTTTGCTGCTGAGATCTATTTCCTCTCGAAACTACCAGCAAAGGTCGATTCAGGGGAAGTTACTGCCATTGTCCTGCTGGGGCTAGGGCTTTCCATTCTAGCTACCATTTATCCAGCTTGGCGCGCTGCACGTCTCGATCCGGCGGAGGCCCTGCGATATGAGTGATCCAGTTCTGCATCTGGAAGGTATCAAGCGCACCTTTAAACAGGGCCGTGAAGAACTGGAAGTCCTGCGTTCCATCAATCTGTCTATCAAGCCAGGTGAACTGGTTGCTCTGGTAGGGCCATCGGGCGCGGGTAAATCTACTTTGTTACATATCGCTGGCCTGCTAGAAGATCCGGATGGTGGTGAGATTAACATTTGCGGTGAGAGCTGCAATGGTATGAATGATGATGAACGAACCCGTGTACGTCGTGAAAACCTGGGCTTTGTTTATCAGTACCATCACCTTTTGCCTGAATTCTCGGCCCTTGAAAATATTGTCATACCGCAAATGATCGGTGGGTTTTCAAAGAAGGATGCTCGTGTCCGCGCCAGGGAATTGCTCGGTTTCATGGGGTTATCAGAACGTGAGAAACACCGCCCGGCACGGCTTTCCGGTGGTGAACAACAACGTGTTGCCATAGCCCGAGCCCTTGCCAATGTTCCGCGTGTATTACTGGCCGATGAGCCGACAGGCAATTTAGACCCGGATACCGCAGGTGAAGTCTTCAAGTTGTTTGTAAAAATAGCCCGTGGGGCTGGGCTTGCTGCTTTAATTGCCACGCACAATGCTGATCTGGCGGCGTCTATGGACCGCACCGTAAAGATGGAACATGGCGAACTGGTAGAAGTCTAGAACACATTTCGCATTAAAACGACTACCACCACACCACAAACAATGGCGACCACAGTCGGCAATCGCCATGCTATTAGTAACGTAGCAATGGCTGCAAGTGTTTCGGCCAATCCGGTCGCAAGCACCATAGGGGCAATGATCGCTGTCAGAACAGACGCCGGGACAGCCTCTAAAATTGACTGGGTCCGTGAACTCAGTTGATATCGACCCAGCACCCAGTAGCCAATCAAACGTGTTGATACGGTAACCACAGCCATACCCAGAATAACCAACCAAGGAGAGACACTATCCATGGGCGTCATCCTTGCGTTTGTATGTCAACGCTGCTGCAGCAACGCCGCCCAGAGAGCCAACAAAGATATACCATGTTCCGGGCAATAGCTGTTGTGCAATCAAGGCAACACAGGCACTGGCGATAATTGGTGACAACCGCTTGTCTGTTTTCCAAAAACCGAAAATGAGAGTTATGAAAACAGCCGTAAACACAAAATCAAATCCCAGCTCAGCCGGATCATTAATCAAATCCCCCAATTGAGTGCCGAGAAAGCTCCAGAGCTGCCAGTTCAGATAGAATGGCACGGTTACCCCAAGAACGTACGATACGACCAGTGTGCGATCACTCATAGCCCGTCGCATTGCCATGGCCCAGTTTTCATCCGCCATGGCACACAAAAATATATAGCGAGGAAGTGACGGAAGACCCTTTATATGTGGTGCTGCCGCAGCCCCCATAAGCACATGGCGTAGATTAACCATCAAGGTTGTACCTATAATGGCAAGGGCGGGCAGGGGCGTTGTCCACATATCAAGGGCTATGAACTGCGAGGCTCCTGCAAAAACCGCACTGCTCATCAGCATCAGCTCCCAGGTTTCAAGTCCAGCCTGCTTTCCCATAGTTCCGACAATCAACCCGAACGGGACCATACCGATTAACATAGGAAATATGTCGATCAATGCGGCTGTAAACCCTGCCTGAGCAGTTTTGGATGGGGGCATTGCTATCCTTAATCTATCTCGTCAGACTCAATGATCCATGTTTCTTTCAGAGCGTCAGATTGCCATTCTAAATAGGCCTGCGTATTCAATACAACGTCACAATAGGCCTGTGATACAGCATCAAGCTCAACACCGAATGTTTTGAAACGCGACACCACTGGGGCAAACATAGCATCTGCGTTTCCAAACTTGCCAAAAAGAAAGTCTCCATTCTGACCATAGTTTTTTCTACAGTCGTTCCATATTTTGGAAACACGACTTATATCTTCTGCGACACCCGGCCCCATACCTCGCCCGGTATGATCCTTACGAATATTCATCGACATATGATTGCGCAACGCACCAAACCCGGCATGCATTTCAGAGGAAACCGAACGGGCCACCGCACGCGCACGTTGGTCTGTCGGCCAGAGTTCCTTTTCAGGGTAAAGCTCATGGGCATATTCCAGGATTGCCAATGTTTCACAAATCGTAATATCGCCATCAATTAAGACAGGAACTTTTTTTGTCGGGGAAACCTTGGAGATTTCCGCATCCCAGTTTTCATCAAATAAGAGAATCATTCTTTCCGTAAAAGGTATATCTGCCTGTTTTAAGGCAATCCAGGGCCTCAAAGACCAACTGGAATAGTTTTTGTTGCCAATGATGAGTGTAAGTTCGCTCATAATGTTCCCTTTATTTTGAATGACGCAGTGATGGATTGGTATGGAAATTGATATACACCGAATGAATACTATCCGGGAAATATGCATAAGAGAAACACAGAACATGTGGTTCTTGATAGTCATTCAATAAATTATATAATTACAAAATATATAAGGAAATGGAAATTGGCGACGCTCGAAGAAATTAAACAGCTAACGACTAACAAAGATCATATTGCATTTGCAGAATTTATTCTTGCAAATATGCATGAACTAGATTTTCCGGATTATCAAAAACTTGATCTGATGCAAGTGCCACATCTTGTCAGAAATATCTGGGCTGTTGATTTCAGAAACATCGAATCAAATGATGTATCAATGCATTTTTCAGGAACCGCAATTGATGCGCACTATGAACGAAATATAACTGGGAAATCCCTTCGTTCTTTCTATCCGGAAGAAGATTATAAAAGAAATATTTCGTTTTATTATGATGCTATAAGCCATAAGAAAAAAGTTTATTCAAAAAGAATTATCCATTTTTCTGATGATTATATAAACAAACAGAAAGTTGTAGAATCGCTTTTTTTCCCATGCTCCAACAATCAAACCGATATAAATTTTGGAATTGGGTATACTTACTACTCGTTTTTAGATCATACGATCAAAGACCAATTGGTGAAATTCTGATATATCTGTTTTTTTATCCCCAGAAAATCAACTTATGGCAAATATCTCGATGTGACTCTGGCGTTCAAATGTGAAACTCTATGATTATGTCTTCACACGCTGAATTTGTTCATCTGAGAGTCCATTCCGCCTATTCCCTGTCCGAAGGGGCTGTGCGAATCAAGAGCTTGGGCGAATTATGTCATAAATCAGCCATGCCCGCCGTTGCCGTGACAGATACCAATAACCTGTTTGGTGCCATGGAATTTTCCGGCGCACTCTCAGGGGCCG
This sequence comes from Rhodospirillales bacterium, assembly GCA_018664265.1. Taxonomy (GTDB): domain Bacteria; phylum Pseudomonadota; class Alphaproteobacteria; order Rhodospirillales; family Casp-alpha2; genus JABJOR01. The sequence goes on along the minus strand of JABJOR010000159.1, from coordinate 5,145 downwards.
GAATTCAACCCATAATTGGCAGTCAGCTTAAGGTCCACGTAACACCGGATGAGAGTAACGCATCCAGTGTTTATGAAGGCTCGATAGTACTTCTGGTACAAAACGAAGCCGGATACATGAACTTGCTGAAGCTTTTAAGCATTGCCTATCTAGACGGTGAAGACGCCCATGACCCCCATATTGTTTTGGAAAACCTGGCAAAATACAACGAAGGCCTAATCGTTCTCAGTGGTGGCCCGGAAGGGCCTCTGGGTGTCATGTTGCTGAAAGGCAAAAATCAAGAAGCCGAAGACCATATCAAATCTCTCAAAGATATTTTCAAAGACCGACTTTATATCGAGATCATGCGTCACGGAACTCAGCCTGAGATAGAAACTGAAAAAGCGTTTCTGGATTTTGCCTATGATATGGATATTCCATTGGTGGCAACCAACGAGGTCTTCTTTCCAACCCGTGATATGTTTGAAGCCCATGATGCACTGGTCTGCATCGCATCAGGGCGCAGGGTATCGGAAACAGAGCGCCGCAGACTGACACCGGAGCACTATTTTAAATCCGTGCGTGAAATGAAGTCATTGTTTAAAAATTTGCCTGAAGCAATTGATAACACAGTAATTATAGCGCAACGTTGCGCATACATGGTAAATAAGATTGATCCTATTTTGCCACCCTATGATTGTGGTGAAGGCCGCACAGAAACTGATGAATTAAGAGACCAGTCCGTCGCTGGTTTGGATAAACGCCTTATCGATAATGTCTACACCGATGACATGGATAAGGCTGCGCAGGAACACGCCGCACAGCCATATCGGGAACGTATGGATTATGAGCTACAAGTTATCAACGATATGGGATTTCCTGGCTACTTCCTGATCGTTGCCGACTTCATAGGCTGGTCTAAGGATCAAAACATTCCAGTTGGCCCCGGTCGTGGCTCCGGTGCAGGATCGGTTGTTGCCTGGGCGTTGACCATCACCGATCTTGACCCCTTACGCTGGGGGCTTCTGTTTGAACGTTTCTTGAACCCGGAACGTGTGTCCATGCCTGATTTCGATATTGACTTCTGTCAGGATCGACGTGACGAGGTTATACGCTACGTGCAGGAAAAATACGGGCGTGATCATGTGGCCCAGATTATTACCTTTGGTAAGCTACAGGCCCGTGCTGTGTTGCGCGATGTTGGGCGCGTCCTGGAAATGCCCTATGGCTACATTGATAAAATCTGCAAAATGGTCCCCAACAACCCGGCGGATCCCACAGATCTGGAAGGCGCCGTCAACAGCGAGCCTGAATTGCGCCGCCTGATCAGGGAAGACAATGACGTTGCCCGCCTTATTAACATCGGTAAACAGCTTGAAGGCCTCAATCGTCATGCTTCAACCCATGCAGCAGGTGTTGTTATCGGAGATCGCCCCCTTGATAAGCTGATCCCGCTCTATCGTGATCCCCGCTCAGACATGCCTGTTACAGGCTTTAACATGAAGTTTGTTGAATCGGCTGGTCTGGTAAAGTTCGACTTTTTGGGCCTGAAAACCCTGACTGTTCTGCAAACAGCCGAAGATCTGGTGCGTCAACGTGCCGATGTTGACGATATTGATGTCTCGAAAATCCCTCTGGATGACGAAGCCACATACTCAATGATCAGCGAAGGACACACTATTGGCGTGTTCCAGTTGGAAAGTGCTGGCATGGTGGATGTTCTGCGCAAGCTTAAACCTGATGCATTCGAGGTTATCATCGCTGTTGTGGCATTGTATCGTCCGGGCCCTATGGACAACATCCCAAGTTTCATCAAACGCAAGCATGGAAATGAGGAAATCGATTACCTGTATCCCACACTGGAAAGCATCCTGAGCGAAACCTTCGGGGTTATCATCTATCAGGAACAGGTTATGCAGATCGCACAGGAACTGTCCGGGTATTCCCTCGGTGGTGCTGATTTGCTGCGTCGTGCCATGGGTAAAAAAATCAAAGCCGAGATGGACGAGCAACGCAGCATCTTTGTCGAAGGAGCCAAGGCCAAAGGCGTAGAGGAAAAACGCGCCGACGAAATCTTTGATCTGGTGGACAAGTTCGCAGGCTACGGTTTTAACAAATCTCACGCCGCCGCCTACGCGCTTGTGGCCTATCAAACAGCCTATATGAAGGCCAACTACCCGGTTGAGTTTTTGGCGGCTTCCATGACGCTGGATATGGCCAACACTGACAAGCTGAATATATTTCGCCAGGAACTGGATCGTATTGGAATCGAGCTTTTACAGCCCGACATCAATCGTTCCACAGCCATATTTTCTGTGGAACGTGACAAAAATGGCAAAGGAGCCATTCGCTACGCTCTGGGGGCAATCAAGAATGTCGGTGCAGCAGCCATGGAATCACTGGTTGCTGAACGCGTTGAGAACGGGCCTTTCGCAGACTTAAATGATTTCATCAACCGACTTGATAGTTCTCACGTCAACAAGCGTCAGATGGAAAATTTGGTTCGGGCCGGGGCATTTGACGCGTTTGACTACAACCGCAAACAGATGTTTATTTCCATCGAATTAATTATGCGCCATGCTCAGGCCGCCATGCATGAGCGTAACGATAACCAGATGGGCCTGTTTGGTGGAGAAAGTGCCCCTGTACAAACGTTTGAGCTGGCTTATGAAGCAGAATGGCCCCCCATGGACCGCCTGAAGGAAGAATTCGACGCCATCGGGTTTTATCTGTCCGGTCATCCACTGGATGCCTTTGGCACTCTTTTGAAAGGTATGCGGGCTCGACCAATCATCGAAATCCTGGAATCCGGTAGAGATGGTGCTATTTCTATGGCGGGGACTGTGATAGCCAAAAAAGAACGAACGTCTGCAAAAGGCAACCGATACGCCTTCATATCATTGTCCGATCCGTCTGCGTCTTGTGAAGTGACGGCGTTTTCTGAGGCCCTGACCCAGGCCCGTGAATATCTGGAAGTCGGCCAGAATATTTTTGTTAAGGGTGCCGTTAAATTCGAAGACGACAGCCCACGTATTACTGTTAACACAATAGAATCTCTGGATAACAAAGCCGCCAATACAGTTTGCTCCATGCGTGTGATTATCGATTCAGATACCGCCTTAAATGCAATAAGCCAAATTTTAGAACGCGAAGGCAAGGGGCGTGGCACGGTAGAAATTATGACCCGCATTCAGAGTGAAGATGACGCCGCTCAAAAAGGTTGCGACATTACAATCCAGCTTAAAAACCAGTTCGCAATCACACCTGCTGTCATGCAGGCCGTGCGCTCCGAGCGTGGAATTTTGGAAGTACAAGAAATCTAATCAAGAGGAATATCAATGTCAGCAGACGGTTCAACAAAGGTCGTTCTGGCAGCCCTTGCCGGAAATTTCGCCATCACAATCACGAAATTCATCGCTGCGAGCTATACGGGCAGCTCTGCCATGCTCAGCGAGTCGATACACTCCCTTGTTTTCACGGGCAATCAGGGACTAATTCTCTATGGCCTTAAACGAGCCAAACGCCCGGCAGACGCCACGCACCCCTTTGGCTATGGTCGCGAACTATATTTCTGGACCTTTATCGTTGCCATCCTGATCTTTGCGATCGGGGCAGGGGTATCGATGTACGAAGGCTTTGATAAGATCAGACACCCCCATGAAATGAGCAATGTCTGGATCAATTATGTCGTTCTCAGCATTTCATTCTGTTTTGAAGCCGCTGCCTGGTGGGTAGCCTTCAAGGCATTTCGCGGGGAAAAAGGACGTTACGGATACATCAATGCCATTCAACGCAGCAAGGACCCGGCTGTCTTCACCGTTCTTTTAGAAGATTCAGCCGCCATGTTGGGTCTCTTGATTGCGATGATCGGTATTGCCGCCGGGCAGTATCTGGAAATGCCCGTTCTGGACGGTGTGGCCTCCGTAGGCATCGGTATTCTGCTGGCTTTGGTATCAGTATTTCTTGCTATTGAGTGCAAAGGCCTGTTGATCGGAGAAAGTGCCAATGATCCGGTCATCAAGGGAATACGGGAACTTGTTGGCGCACAAACTGGAATTATCCATGTAAATGAACTACTCACCATGCACATGGGGCCAGAAGATATACTGGTCAACATCAGCTTAGATTTTGCAGATGATCTGGACTCTGCTCAGGTTGAAGAGGTGATCTCTACGCTGGAGAAGTCCATCAAATCAACCTATGGCGAAGTTACCCGCCTGTTTATTGAGGTTCAAAGTCGAGACGGACATAAAGAAGATCTAAAATTCAAATAACCAGTTTCGTAACCCATCCTTAAGATGCAGGAGATTTAATCTCCTTCAGGGGCCTTTCTTTCCACCAAGCGGTGGATAGTAAACATAACGGTACATAACACGGCAGCAAAGATCAGAAACAGCCAGATCGGGACATCATCATTTTCGCTACCATTACCAAAATAACTATTGGAGACACCGCCTGGCGACCAGTTTGTGCTGATGATAAAGCTCAGAAAGCCAAGAATTGAGACAACCATAATTACACCGATCAGCTTCCGTTTTTTAAGGCCAGTCTGGGGGCCAAAATCCTTATCCGTTGCGGCTATTCTGGTGCTGTTGTCGATTTCGTTCATCTCATCTTTTCGCCGTTAAAATTCATAACTCACACTGCCATAACAGAGTTTTGCAGAATATTCCAATATATCCCTTATTTTTTGCCCTTTAAGCCTTGCAATGTCAGGGGTAGGGAGGTATGACACGCACAATTCGCACGCAGACATGTGGCACTTGGCGCAAATTCGTCAGGATCGTCACTCCGGTGTTTACCCATGGTGGGTTTACTCAACGTCTGCGGAGGCATAACCGGAAAAGGAAAAGACACAATGGCTCTGCCATCATTTACTATGCGTCAATTGCTAGAAGCTGGTGTTCACTTTGGACACAGCACCCGCCGCTGGAACCCTAAAATGGCTCCGTTCCTGTTTGGCGATCGAAACAACATCCACATCATTGATCTTCAACAGACCGTTCCCCTGCTGCACAGCTCTATGGTTGCTGTACGCGATGTCGTCGCATCCGGCGGTCGTGTTCTGTTCGTTGGCACCAAACGTCAGGCTTCCGAGCGCGTAGCCGCTGCTGCCAAACGTTGTGGTCAGTATTACGTCAACCACCGCTGGCTCGGTGGCATGAT
>JABJOR010000158.1 GCA_018664265.1 Rhodospirillales bacterium | reverse complement strand
TGATTCAGTTGTTAGCGGAAATGCTCTAACATTGTTGATCTTGGGTGTGGAACAGGCGAGCACACAGCCTCCCTTGCAAAGCATTGGCCTGACAGCGCCGTCACAGGTGTAGATTCATCATCCGAAATGCTGGGCAAGGCGCGCCTAAATCATAAAGACGTCGCCAATTTGAATTGGATTGAAGCTGATCTAAATTCCTTTACCCCGGAAGGGCAGCCAGACCTTATATATTCAAATGCTGCCCTGCATTGGTTAGACAATCATGAAGCCCTATTTCCTTCTTTAGCCTCCCGGCTTGAATCAAATGGCGTCCTTGCCATTCAAATGCCTCGCAATTTTGATGCTCCGTCCCATCAGGCCATGAACGATGTGGCATTAGATGGGCCATGGAAACCACAATTGAAATCCATTGCCGAGCGGCCATCCCCTGTTCATGAAGCGAGCTGGTATTATGATTGTCTCTCTCCCTACATGAGGAACATACAAATCTGGGAAACAAGCTATTCACATATACTGGAAGGCGATGATCCTGTCGCGAGATGGACATACTCGACAGGGCTAAAGCCTTATCTGGAAGCTCTCCAGAACAAAGCAGAACAGGATGCATTTTATGATGCTTACGCCAAACGTTTACGAATGGAGTACCCCAAGAGAACGGATGGAAAGACTCTGTTTCAGTTTAAGCGCTTGTTCATAGTGTCGGAGATTTAAAAACGCTTATGCTACTACTTGAACTCAATCTCCAACCGCCACACCTTCTCGACGTGGATCGGCACCACCGAGCAAGATATTACCGTCCCGCGCAATAGCGTGCAGGCCACTTGTGAAATCACGGATTTGAACGTCGTGACCCATCTGGTCCAAGGCAGGTTTCAACAGGGCAAGCGGGGTGTCTCCCTCAAGGTATGTCTTGCCGTTCTTGTTCATAAAGTGGGGCAGCTCAATAGCCTGCTGGATATTCATACCCCAATCCAGATTGGCTATCAGTGTTTTTGCCACATAACCAATTATCGATGATCCGCCAGGCGAGCCAACAGCCAGCACCACATCACCGTTCATATCAAAGACCAGTGTCGGAGCCATGGAACTACGTGGGCGTTTGTTAGGTTCAACCTGATTGGCAACAGGCACGCCATTGCGCTGTGCAACAAAGGAGAAATCCGTAAGCTGGTTGTTGAGCAAAAATCCACGCACCATCATGCGTGAACCAAACTTGTTCTCGATACTTGAGGTCATGGAAACCGCATTGCCGCTGGAATCAACGATGCTGAAATGTGTTGTTGAAAGGCCCTTTTCAACCGAGTCCGGTGACAACTTATTACTCGCCCCCAATCCCGGCATCCCCGGCAGGGCTTTACCCATAGCCTTTTCGAGAGATATTTCCGAAGCCCGTAATTTTAAATACCCTGGATCAGTCATGCCCGGCGGCGGCATTACGAAATCAGGATCGGCCAGATACGTATTGCGATCCGCAAAGGACAAGCGCCCGGCTTCTGCCACCAAATGCACAGATTCTACTGAACCCGGCTTCAAAGATGCCATATCAAAATTTTGTAAAATACCAAGCATTTGCAGGGTTGTTATACCGCCCGAAGATGGTGGCGGCATACCGCAAACCAGATAGTCTCCATACGGCATGCAACTGGGCGCACGCTTAACGGCTTTGTATCCGGACAGATCAGAAACCGTCATCCCGCCTGGGTGGCGTTCCGCTGATTGTACCCGACTAGCAATATCTTCTGCGATTGACCCATTATAAAACGCAACAGCACCTTCTTTGGATATCTCTGTCAGGGTATCTGCAAGTTGTGCATTCTTCAGGATTGCTCCAACCTGGAGCACATCACCGTTTTCATCAAAAAAGTAACTGGCTGTTTCTTCAAAAGTCTTTAGGTGTTCATCCCCGGCTATCATGGTGCTCATGCGCGGAGAAACAGGAAACCCGTCCCTCGCCAGCACTATTGCGGATTCAAACAACGCTTCCCAAGGCAGCTTGCCGTATTCTTGATGCGCCATTTCCAGCATACGCAAAACACCGGGTACTCCAACAGATGTCCCACCGACAACTGCGTCATAAAACCCCATGGGCTTTCCATCTTCCTCCAAAAACATATCCGGTGTTGCGGAAGCAGGTGCCGTTTCCCGACCATCGTAGGCTGCAATATCCCCGGCCACAGCATCATAATACATCATGAATGCACCGCCACCGATCCCTGATGACTGTGGTTCAACCAGCGTCAGGACCAGTTGAGCAGCAATCGCCGCATCAATGGCACTGCCGCCATCACGCAAAATCTGGAGGGCAGCTTCACTGGCAAAGGGGTTCGCCGTAGAAACCATGTGTTCCTCAGCCACAACCGGCTGCGAGGATGAACCGATCTTGACTTGTTTAAGTGTTACCGATTGGGCTGTATTACTGACCTCAGCCTGAGCCGTTGTTGCAGACTGGCTAGTTGTCACAACCTTGGTTTTTTTACTACTGCAACCTGACACCATAAATACGGTGAGCATTAAAACAGCCATGCCAATTAAGGGACGCCGTACAATTGTATTTTTGTGTTTTTTCATACGCTATGCTAACCCCTGTTTTTATCCGTGGGAATACACTTCATTGAAAATACTTGATAAATCACTATAAATATCGCGGTATTATAGTCTAATACGAACACTATCCTTTGAGAACCTGACCGGAGCAAGTTTATGAGCGTGGTATCCGATACATCTAAACGCATAACCATACCCGACATTCGCAAGAGCAAAGGCAAAGAACCCATTGTTTGCCTGACGGCTTATACGGTGCTGACGGCCCGCTGGCTTGATGACCATACGGATCTATTGCTGGTGGGTGATTCTCTTGGCATGGTGATTTACGGTATGGAGAATACTTTAAGTGTTACGCTTGATATGATGATCGCCCATGCCCAAGCCGTTATGCGTGGATCGAAACGCAGCTGCGTTATCGTAGATATGCCGTTTGGCTCCTACGAAGAAAGCCCTAAGAAAGCCTTTCGAAATGCCGCACGCGTTCTCAGTGAATCCGGCGCATCAGGGATCAAAATCGAAGGCGGTGTAGAAATGGCAAAAACCATTGACTACATAACCAAGCGCGGCATTCCGGTCATGGGGCATGTAGGATTAATGCCTCAATCCGTTCAGGCAACAGGCGGATTCAAGGCCCAAGGAGGCGGAGAAGGTGAAGCGCAACGCATATTGCAAGATGCCCATGCTGTCGAAGAAGCCGGGGCTTTTGCCATGGTTATCGAAGGAACCATGGAACCCGTAGCACGAAAAGTAACTGAATCTGTTTCCATTCCAACGATCGGCATTGGAGCGTCAGCGGCCTGTGACGGGCAAATTCTTGTAACAGAAGACCTTGTTGGCCTGTTTACCGACTTTACTCCGAAATTTGTTAAACGGTATGCCATGCTCGGAGAGCAGATCGAAGCTTGTGGTAAAGCCTATGCAGCAGATGTTCGGGCAGGTACATTTCCCGGCCCTGAGCATCTTTTTGGTATGAAAAAAACCGATTAAGGATATGGCAACAAACTCCGATATTACGGTCATCCGAACGGTAGTCGACTTACGAGCCCATATTTCTGTATGGCGGAGCGCGGGCGAAACAATTGCTCTTGTCCCGACCATGGGTGCATTGCATGACGGACACATGGCACTGGTTCACAGAGCACAAGAAATCGCCTCAAAAGTTTGTGTGACCCTGTTCATCAATCCTACCCAGTTTGGCGAGAATGAAGATTTAGACACGTATCCTCAAAATGAAGATCAGGATAAAGCCTTGTTGTCTGCGGCAGGTATAGAACTGCTTTATGCGCCGCACCCGTCCGAGATGTACGATGTAGCCGAGGCCACCCGCATATCGGTTGAAGAATTGGGTGATTGTCTGGAAGGCGCCCATCGTCCAGGCTTTTTTACGGGTGTTGCTACCGTGGTGGCAAAACTGTTGTTACAAACACTGCCAGATTTCGCTCTATTCGGGGAAAAGGACTTTCAACAGCTTCAAGTTATCAAGCGCATGGTAAAAGACCTGAGTATTCCAGTAGTAATTGAAGGTGTACCCTGTATACGTGAAAAAAACGGGTTGGCATTATCGTCGCGTAATACCTATCTCAATACTGACGAGCGAAAGATTGCACCTGCGTTATACAAAACGATGAATGAAATGGCTGAAAACATACGCAAGAATATGAGCATTAAGGACAGCTCGACTTTAGCAAAGGCTTCTTTATTAGATGCAGGGTTTACGTCTGTGGATTATCTCGTTGCCTGCAATTCAAGCGATCTGTCCTTTATCACAAGCCTTGCAGATGTTGATACTAATAAAGGTAGAATTCTTGGCGCTGCATGGTTAGGGAAGACTCGCTTGATCGACAATATTGCAATATAATATCTATAAATTTGTATACTTGAAGGCATGGAACATACAGATGGCACACATTTTAATTATTGATGATGATGTACTCATACGAAAACTTGTAGCTGCGGCACTCGAAAGTATGGGGCATTCTTTTCAGGAGAGTTCAGATGGCACTGAAGGCTTGGCTGCGGCAAAAGCTACACCATTTGATTTGATCATCAGTGATATGAATATGCCGAATATGACCGGATGGGACTTAATGCGTGAAATGAAGTCAGACCCGCAAACCAAAGACATCCCCATCATGGTGCTCAGCGCCCAGCATACATCTGAAGATTACGACGAAGCCTACAGCGCGGGCGCTACAGCTTTCATCAAAAAACCCGTAGACCTGCAAGCACTGGCTGCAAAAATTGAGGAAGTTCTTGCCGCTTGATGGTTTTATCTGCGGAACCAGCTCTTTAAATCGCTGATAATTTCACACGCAGCATTATGGCCGGAAACCCCAATAGATCAATTAGTAACAATCAGCTCTTTTCAGTCTTCGCCCGTTTAGACATGGGTGCGACGTATTGCTGCTCGGTATCCCAGGGGAAATGGACCCAGATATCCTGATCGATTTCATGGACATACAAATCCGTAGTCTCCTGACCATCAGGCTTGGCATAGACAGTTGCAAAGAAAGCATTGGGCAGAACCTCGCGTGCTTTCTTGGCTGTTGTTCCTGTATCAACCAGATCATCAATCAACAGCCAGCCTTCACCGCCATTTTCCATGGCCGCCTCAGGCAGCTTCAATACATTTACAGTGCCCATGAGCTGCTCGTCGTAAGTGGATATGCACAGAGTATCAACGACATGAATGCTCATTTCTCGCGCTACAATGGCAGCAGGCACCAATCCACCACGGGTCAGAGCAACAATCCCCTTCCAGGGTCCGCTGTCCATAAGCTTACGCACAAGCAATCTGGCATCCCGATGGATTTCAGGCCACGTAACAGCGTGATGAAAAGGTTCTGGTGAATTCTCGGACATATGCTTTTTCCTGACTACATCTCTATCAGTTTATTTCTTACAAATTTCAGGAATTGTCACGCATAAACGGAAAACGGCACCCGATTGGGTGCCGTTTCCAGAATCTATTTGTGCTGATTAGCGGAGATACAAATGCACTTCATTTACATCTGTATTGCCTGCCGTCTTGCCGGATACGGCAACACGCGCTGGTGGCAGTCCCATATCAACCAAAGACCGCAATACGTTTTCAGCATTGCGCCGTGATTTTGAAGAATTTAGTGCTATCGTCGCTTCATCCCCATGGGATGGTGCAACAGCAACCAGATCGAAAGTCGCATCAGGGCGACGTTCCAGAACTTTCTTCACAGCATTATAGAGAGCCTGCTCGTATGCGATATCGGTACGATCAAAGCGAATGACGACCAATGGGCGACGCCCGGTTGTATCCAACGGGTTTCCGGCCATATTTCCTGAGCCGCCACTTGCAGCAGAAGCCATGGCCTGATTAACCAGACTGATGCCGTAAATCTCACCAGAACGAATACCCGATGAAAGCAGGTTCAGGTTTGAACGTTCTGTAGAGATATAAGCGGACTGCCTGCGGACATCTTTGGAAACTTCTGTGTGCAGACGTTCGATAAGTACAACGGTACGATTAACTTCATCCTGCAAGACAGCTAGTTGACGATGATCTTCGTCAACCGCGCCGGATACGTTGAATGCAGCACTTGCGGATTCTGCCAAAAATGCTGACATGGATGAATCATTCGCTACGGCCTGACCCAATCTGTTCATATCGGTAATATCGCCGTCGATCTGATCAAGGTCTGATTGTGCGTTATTAAATTGCTGTACCAGGATTGGGTTACCCGGAGTTGTACCAACCTGCAATCTGGCATTCATCGCTGCTATTGTATTATGATAGCGCTGAGAATCGGCAATTACCTTGGCACGAACCTGCTGCAAAATCTGATTATGCTGACCTATAGCAGACTGTAAATTCTGTAACTCGTCACGAAGCTCGATAACTTTCTTGCCAACAAAAGTTCCTGTTTCCTGACCGGGTGTTACGCCTGTCGGAACAAAATTAGTGGTTCCAAGTGTTGGTTGCGCATTCGTTTGCACTGCCGGTACCGCGGTTGCAACCCCGGTATTTTCCACAGATGCTTCTTGTGCGGCACCACCTGCCGGGTCTTCACCCGACAGCGAAGGCCACAAGGATTCTTCTGTGAATGAGCAACCCGACGCCCCTATCATAAGGAGCGTAGCACCCAGAATTGTGGTCAAAGCCTTTGTAGACGTCATTTATTGTGTGTCCTTAAATTCCCACGAATTTTGTCGTGTTCTCAAATTCTTTGCAAACATTAACTCAAAAAGTAATAAGAAGTCGTTATTAAAAAAGCTTTTTTTCACCCCCCTTATAACGCACCAAGGATATTAGCCAAAGCTGTCAGAAGGTACAAGTTACTATTTTAATTGATGATTCCAAGTGTTAACAGGTCTAAATTTGATTTCTTATGCAAAGACTATTCAAAAAAGTTAAAAAATTAGTAAAATCCGCATTTTAGCCACTTGCCTTTACAGAAATCCTAGAGTAGCTTCCCGCATCCACACCGCAGAGATTATAGTGTTTTCTAAAGTGTCGGATTTCAGAATTGGTATGCGCCCGTAGCTCAGCTGGATAGAGCGTTTGACTACGAATCAAGAGGTCGGGAGTTCGAATCTTCCCGGGCGCGCCATTCTCCCTCAAAAAATAATTCTAATTATCCGGACTTAATCGGGCATTTCGTAGTATTACGGTGACAAATACTAGGAAACAGGGGTTCCATGACCACGACCATTAGTTACGATATTATTTATGTTTTCAGTGTGCTTGCTGTTGCCATTGTACTCTTTATCAGTGACAGAATTCGTCTCGACGTGGTCGCTGTGCTGGTCATTCTGGCATTGTCACTGGGTGGCATCCTGACACCGCGCGAAGCCGTTTCAGGTTTTGGCGAGCCCATTGTTCTGATGATTGCAGCCCTGTTTATTGTTGGAGAGGGAATGTTTCATACAGGCATTGCCTTTTCCATAGGCGATATTATTGT
>JABJOR010000157.1 GCA_018664265.1 Rhodospirillales bacterium | reverse complement strand
TGTACAGCATGCCGTCATGGCCCATGGCGATACCGTCATCAACGGCTATTGTGTTGAATTCTTTTGCGACGGCCCCTGCGGCTTCAATCTCACGGGCAACCATCTGACCCAAATCTTTCAAATGAACATGACCGGGCACAAACTGGGTGAAAGAGTTGGAAATGGCAATAATCGGTTTGCCAAAATCACTGTCTTTCATGCCGGTTGCGCGCCAAAGGCCGCGTGCGCCAGCCATATTCTTGCCGTGGGTGGAAGTCTTGGAACGTAATTCAGGCATAATCAGATCTCTTTGATTGAGGGTGTCAGAGTTAATAATGTGATGATGTGAACATAATGATTTGAAGCCCCAATGCCTAGCGAAAACAACTATGGCATCAATAAGAAATGTATGTGATTAATGGAGCTTGATTAATGCAAAGGTATTCTTATGGCTGACAAAACTGATATTGCATCGTTTTACAAAACCAAAAATATTCTGGGTGAGTCTTTCAATCCCATGCATACCTCGCGATTTAGCGAGATCCCCAGTTTTATGCGTGCGCCTGTGGTTCGGGATTTAAGTCAGGTCGATATCGGTATTATCGGTATTCCCTATGACGGTGGGCTGACGTGCCGTACCGGAGCGAGAATGGGGCCACGTGAGGTTCGTAACCAGTCATCCATGATGCGCGCTATTAACGTGGTAACCGGTGTGCGCCCGTTTGAACTGGCCCGGGTGGCCGATATTGGTGATGTGCATTTTGGCAATATGTTCACGCTGGATGAAGCGGTGCTCGATATCGAACGCTATTATGACGCTGTGGCTGCGGCCGATGTCTTGCCGTTGGGCATTGGCGGCGATCATTCTGTGACCTACCCTATCTTGAAAGCGCTCGCTAATCACCATGACGAACCCTTGGCTGTGATCCATATCGATAGCCACACCGATACCTGGCCTGCCTATCAGGGATCGAAATTCCATCACGGAGCACCGTTTCGCCTGGCAACAGAAGAAGGCCTCATTGATCCATACAAAACCATTCAGATCGGCATTCGCGGTGGACAGAACTTCGCTGACGGACTGAATTATTCCAGCGACAAAGGTATGCGGGTGATTTCCATCGAGGAATTCGACGATTTGGGTTGGCGTGAAGTCGCAGCCGAGGCTCGACGCGTTGTCGGAAACAGCCCGACATATCTGACTTTTGATATCGATGGTCTTGACCCGGTCTATGCACCGGGCACAGGCACCCCCGAATCAGGCGGGATCACCATGCGTGAGGCACAGCGTTTGTTGCGTGAGCTGCGCGGGGTTAATTTGATCGGTGGTGATATGGTGGAAGTCTCTCCCCCACTTGATCTGTCCGGGATTACGGCACTGAACGGAGCGACAATTGCTTTTGAAATGCTGTGCTTGATAGCAGAACAAGTTTCTTCTGCATAGAATCTGTATTATGGTATTGTCATGATGGATCATGATTATGTAGCACGCCGCCATATCCGGACCGAGATCGGGGTGGATATCAAAGCGAAGCTGATAACAACCGATAAGTCTGGTGATTGCACGATAGATAATATCTCTTCGGGCGGTGCGCGGGTCATAACAAAGATGCCTTTGGTTATAGGTCAGGAAGTAACCCTGAAAATGACGAACATCGGTGTTGTCAGCGGTGTGATTGCCTGGGTTTCACGAAACACTTTTGGTTTGAAGTTTTCTGAGGATGTTGATTCTATTGCAGATTTACTATTGTCAGTTGCTATTTACTGATAGTACAAATCTTGACCAGACTTGATTATTCGTGCAACCCTGTATGCAGGGGGGGTGAATAATTGGATTTCAGTTTTTCGGGAGAAGACGATGTCAGAAGATAACAGAACCTTTGAACGCTTTCCCATTGCCCGTCTTGCTTTTGCCGAGAGCATAGAATCTGGTGAAACTTGCTGTGGTGTTCTAAAAAATATCTCTGCTGGCGGGGCCATGATTGATTTGACCATGCCGTTCAAACGTCTCGATCATGTATTTACGCAGGATATGCCTGTAGACGTGACTATTGATGAATTTGACGCTCTTAAAGGCAAGGTTGTTCGGGCCACGCAAAACAGTATTGGTGTGTTGTTCAATATTGACGAGAGCCAGCAAGACGAATTGATGGACAAAATTCTCTCCACCATGGAAAAAGAAGGTGCCACGGCTGAATAACAAGGCTGAATAAAGCCCCTATTCCAGTTTCTCGTTAGCCTTGCGTGCAGCCTCAATAGCCTTTTCCATTTCTTTTGCTTCTTTTTCCAATACGGCCTCAAGCTTTTTGATCTTACGATTCAGGGTCTCGATATGGGTTAAGCGTTTATAGCGCTTTTTCGCCTGATGACCGCGCCAAAACTTGCGGATGGGCCATTCAACGGCAACGGCCAGCAAGACCAGCCCGGCGAAGCCGCAAACGAGGCCTGCCGCCAGATAGCCAACCTGATGTATGGAAACCGCCGTTCCCCAAAATCCAATGGTGATCATGGAAGCCGCTGCTGTGAACAGCAATCGGTTTGTAATGGGATCATCGCGAACCATTTGATTTTGCGCCTCAGCAATATTGGTGGCGATTTCACTCAGCGCCATGGCCTGCCATTTTTTGAAAGACATACCCTCGGCCAAAGTGCGTCCGTCCCGGATAAACTGCTCCAGGCGCAACACAACATACGTCGCACGGTCCTCCGGTGTCGCATTCTCCGGTAAATCGGGAATCATCAATCCATCAATAGAGCTTTTCATGGCCCTATTAGAACATGGAATCCGTTAACGTTAGCTTTCTTTTGCCGGGATCATATGCACATCAGTTTGTGGATATGGAATGGAATATCCTGCAGCTTCAATTGCCAGTTTGCTGGCCTTGTTGAGATCGAAGAACACGCCCCAGTAATCATCCGTATTCGTCCAGCAACGCATGGACAGGTCTACAGAGCTGGCACCCAGTGCTCCGACCAGAACCTGCGGTTCCGGGTCGTTGTGGGTGCGCGCGTCCGCTTTCATCACGCTCAACAATACTTCGCTGGCACCGTCGATATCATCGTCATAGGAAATTCCCATGGTGATGTTGATGCGACGGGTTTTGTTGCGGGAATAGTTGGTGATGGACTGATTCCAGATGCTGCTGTTTGGGGCAATCAGATAAACACCATCAGGTGTCAGGAGCTCCGTTGTAAACAGGCCGATTTGGACAATGGTGCCTGATGTTCCGCCAGCATCAATGAATTCGCCGATTTTGAATGGACGCAGAAACATCAACATCACACCAGCGGCGATATTTGAAAGTGTTCCCTGCAAGGCCAGACCAATGGCCAGACCAGCAGCACCCAAAACAGCGATGATACTGGTGGTCTCAACACCAAATTGATTGAGCACAGCGACGAAGACAATAATCAGGACCGCTTTGTGCAGGAGCTGCGAGATGAACGGCACCAGCGTGTCGTCCATGTGCGGAACTCTCTTGAGTGCACGAGCCGTCATCCGTCGCACCCAACCGGCAATAATCCAGCCGACGATCAGAGTTACGATGGCCCCAACTATACCGAGACTATATTCCATAACTATTGGAATGACGGTCTCGAGAAATGTAATATCCTGTTCCATACTATCCTCGCTTTAATGTCTTTTACTTGGTACTTTTCAAACGTTCGAGCGCTTCAAGGGTTTGTGCGTGTTCACTGGTGGCATCGGCAAGTCGTGCGCGTTCTGTCGCAACAACTTCAGCCGGAGCCTTGGCAATAAAGCCTTCATTACCAAGTTTCTTCTCAAATTTAGTGATCTCGATATCAAGTTTTGTCAGTTCTTTTTCAAGGCGGGCCTGCTCGGCTGCAAAATCGAGAACATCGGCAAGCTCAATAACAAATGTAGCCTCATCCACAACGATCTGAACACCACCCTCGCCGATACTATCGACGGGTTTGAGCGATTCAACCCTTGCAAGGCGGGTCAAAAGATCGCTGTTGCGATCAATGTAGCCAAGGGTCGTCTGGTTGGCATTTTGATGATTGAGCGGGATGATTGCACCGGGTTTGATGTTCATTTCGGCGCGAACAGTACGAATTGAGCTGATGATATTGACCAGCCAGTCCATTTCTGCATCCACGTCACTATCGATCAGGCTGCTATCCAGTACCGGCCATTCACCTGCAATCAGGCTGTAGGGGCGGTTTTCGCCAAGCTTTTGCCAGAGTTCTTCTGTGATGAACGGAATAACCGGGTGCAGCAAATGGAGAATTTGATCAAGCACCCAGGCCGTTGTAGCTCGGGTCTCGGTCTTGGCGGCCTCATCGTCACCTTGCAGGATCGGTTTGGTTAATTCCAGATACCAATCGCAGAAAGTTCCCCATGTAAAGTGGTAGAGCACATCGGCAATGTCGTTATAGCGATAAGCCTCCGTTGCAGCGTCCGTGTCATCGACTGCTTTCTTGAGCTTGCCAATGATCCAGCGGTTTACTGGCTGAGTTGGGCTTTTTGGATCAAAGCCCGGAACAGGAACGCATTCGTTCATTTCGCAAAAACGCGCGGCATTCCATATCTTGGTGCAAAAATTACGATAGCCTTCAACGCGGGACTGTGACAGCTTCACATCTCGGCCCTGAGCAGCTTGCGCAGTCATGGTGAAACGCAAGGCATCGGCGCCGTATTCGTCGATCAGCTCCAGCGGGTCCATGACGTTGCCCTTTGATTTGGACATTTTCTGGCCATGCTCATCGCGCACAAGGGCGTGAATATAGACCGTATGGAACGGAACTTCGCCCATGAACTCAAGGCCCATCATCATCATGCGGGCTACCCAGAAGAACAAAATGTCAAAACCAGTGATCAGGACATCCGTGGGATAATAACGATCCAGCTCCGGTGTTTGTTCCGGCCACCCCAATGTGGAAAATGGCCACAATGCAGACGAGAACCATGTGTCGAGCACATCCGGGTCTCGAACAAGCTTGATATCTTTGTCTCCAGTGAACTCAATGGCGGCGGCGTAGGCATCTTCTTCGGTCATTTCAACAAAGATATCACCTTCCGGGCCAAACCATGCTGGGATTTGATGGCCCCACCAGATTTGCCTGGAAATACACCACGGCTGGATGTTGCGCATCCATTCGTAATAGGTATTTTCCCATTGCTTTGGAACGATTTTGGTACGCCCTTGTTCTACTGCCGTGATAGCAGGCCCTGCCAGTGTTTTGGCATCGACAAACCACTGATCCATAAGCCAAGGTTCAATGACGACGCCAGAGCGATCGCCATAAGGAATGGTCATAGGGTTTTCTTCTACTTTTTCGAATAGGCCGAGTTCTGTGATTTCCTCGATGACCTTTTCGCGCGCAACAAATCGATCCAGTCCACGATATTGCTCCGGCACATTATCGTTCATGCTGGCATTGTGATCGAGAACATTGATCAGCTTCAGGTTATGGCGACGACCGACTTCAAAGTCATTGAAGTCATGAGCCGGGGTCATTTTTACAGCACCGGAGCCTTTCTCTGGATCGGCGTAATCATCGGCAATAATAGGAATGATGCGCCCGACGATTGGCAGGATGCAGTTCTTACCAACCAAATGGGCATAACGCTCATCATCCGGGTGAACCGCAATGCCTGTATCACCCAGCATGGTTTCA
>JABJOR010000156.1 GCA_018664265.1 Rhodospirillales bacterium | reverse complement strand
TCCTGAAACGTTTCTGGCCCATGGTTGTCACGATGTTTGTAGGATTGGTTGTCGGGGCGCAATTGGTAACGGTTCTGGATGGAAATATTCTGCTCGCTATCATTGGCGTTGTGATTGTTGTGTTCACTATATTGGGATTGGTCCATTCCAAAGCCCAGATTTCGAAACGCCTTGAGCTTCCTTTCAGCATTATTGCTGGTGGGGTTGCGGGTGTGTCGGGTGGCCTTTCCACAGTTTGGGGGCCGCCGATTACCATGTTCCTGATGATGACGGATATTAAGAAAGACGATTACATCGGAGCCGTCGGGGTTATTTGGTTTCTTGGGGCCGTGCCACTGGTGGTTCTATTTTATTTAAATGGCATTATCCATAGTGGGAATGTCGGTTATTCCATAGCTGGATGTGTTCCTGCCATGGCAGGAATGTGGTGCGGTCAGCATGTCAGAAAGAAAATTGACCAGGAAACATTCCGCAAAGTTTTGCTGATCACGTTATTGGTAATTGGCATTAACCTGATCAGACGCGCTATATTTTAAGTATGGTAGAGAAATCACAGAACGCAGAACACCCGGAAGATACGGAGCGCTCGCCCTCCGAGGTCCGAAAGCATGGCGCACGCGATGCATTCGGGATACCTGCACTGGTGTTGTTTGCCTCGATGATGGGCTTTGGCTCTCTGGCCCGTGAAAGCGGCATCAATGTTTGGCACGCAATCATGACAACGATCGGGATCTGGGGCTTGCCAGGGCAAATTGTTATGGTGGAGATGGTTGCCGTCGGGGCTCCAGTGGTTGCTGTCGCCATGGGTGTTGCTGCTGCCAATGCCCGGTTTTTACCAATGACCCTTGCTATCACACCGTATCTCAGCGATTGGAAGACAACCTGGCCTCGGCGCATGTTGTTTGCCCAGTTTGTGACCCTGACTCCGTGGGCGGCTGCTTTGCAGCGTTTTCCGAGTATGAAGCAATCAGAGCGGATACCCTATTATGCCGGGTTCAGCATTGTTTGTTTAATAGCTGCTGTGCTTGGCACCTATATGGGGC
Source organism: Rhodospirillales bacterium (assembly GCA_018664265.1). Classification (GTDB taxonomy): domain Bacteria; phylum Pseudomonadota; class Alphaproteobacteria; order Rhodospirillales; family Casp-alpha2; genus JABJOR01. The sequence continues at coordinate 3,523 of JABJOR010000156.1, read as the reverse complement.
ATGTGCTGGCCGGGATTTTACCGCGTCCTTTGACCTTGAGCCTGATGTTTCTCAGTCCGGCATTCTTTGCCATGGTTTTTGCCGGGGTGCGACAGAGAGCAGGCGTTATTGCTCTGTTTAGCGGGGCTATAATCGGACCGTATTTGCATGGACTTTCCGTGAATTGGGGGATACCGGCAACCGGGATATTGGCGGGCTCTTTTGCCTTCGGTGTTGATTTTTTGTTGCGACGCTACGCACAGGGCCGTGCCTCATGACAGATTATGATCTCCACCTATGGCTTATTATTCTGGTCTCCATTATTTCAACCTATATCTGGCGCCTGCTCGGGATCGTCATTGCCAGCCACTTGCATCCTGAGAGCGCCTTGTCGCGGTGGTTTGCCTGTGTTGCCTATGCGGTTTTGGCCGGGCTTATCTCGCGGATGATTATCATGCCGGTTGGCGCATTGGGAGAAGTTCTACTGCTGGATAAACTGGTGGCTTTGGGGATTGGGTTTGGCGTTTTCTTTCTGGTTAAACGCAACACAAGTGCCGGGACTGCTGCAGCCTTTTTGAGCTTTATGGCAATAAGTTTGTGGCGATATATGATGCATGCTTGACCGGGCTTGGTTGAGAGGATTACGGTCCATTAAAGCATTATAATTCCATTATGATTCAGGGAGCCCCAATCATGAAAACAAATGCTCAGGTCGTCGTTATCGGTGGCGGTGTCGTAGGCTGTAGTGTTCTTTACCACCTGACTAAACTGGGTTGGAAAGATGTGGTTCTGGTGGAGCGTCGTGAATTGACGGCTGGCTCCACATGGCACGCCGCAGGTGGCTTTCATACACTGAATTCAGATACCAATATGGCTGCTTTGCAGGGATACACCATTAAGCTCTACAAGGAGCTTGAGGAAATCAGCGGACAGTCTTGTGGACTTCACCATGTCGGCGGCATGACCATAGCGACAGATTCCGATCGCATGGATAGCCTGAAGGCAGAAGTCGCCAAACACCGTCATATGGGCCTTGATACAAAGCTTGTAACGGCTAGTGAAATTCAAGATCTCTGCCCGGTGATTAATACCGATGGTATTATTGGTGGCATGTATGATCCTCTGGATGGGCACCTTGATCCGTCAGGCACCACTCACGCCTATGCAAAGGCTGCTCGATTGGGCGGAGCTGAAATTTATCAACAAACCATGGTAAAAGAGCTTAACCCCCGCAGCGATGGAACATGGGATGTGGTCTGCGATCAAGGCACCATCCACGCAGAACACGTGGTCAATGCAGGTGGATTGTGGGCACGAGAAGTCGGTGAAATGGTTGGCATCAATCTGCCTCTACACGCCATGGAACATCAGTATCTGGTAACCGATGATGTTAAAGAAGTCTATGAGCGGGAAGTAGAATTGCCCCACGTGGTTGATCCGGCGGGTGAGAGCTATTTCCGCCAGGAAGGTCGCGGGCTAGTGCTTGGTACTTACGAGCAACGCTGTGAGCCTTGGTCTGTCGATAGCACACCCTGGGATTTCGGATCTGAACTCTTGGCTGATAAACTTGACCGGATTACCGAATCGCTTGAGATGGCTTATCACCGTTATCCATGTCTTGCCGAGGCCGGGGTCAAACGGGTCATCAACGGGCCGTTTACATTTGCCCCCGATGGCAATCCTCTGGTTGGCCCCGTTCCGGGCTTACAGGGATATTGGTCTGCGTGCGCCGTGATGGCAGGCTTCAGCCAGGGTGGTGGCGTTGGCCTGTCACTGGCCGAATGGATGGTTGAAGGCGAACCATCGCGCGATGTCTTCGCTATGGATGTGGCGCGTTTTGGAACCTATTGCACCAAAGCCTATACCCGCACAACGGTTATTCAGAACTACCAACAACGTTTCAGCGTGCCATTCCCCAATGATGAATTGCCTGCCGGACGGCCACTAAAGACAACTCCGGCTTATGGTTTGTGGAAAGCCCAAAATGCGGTATTCGGCCACGGTTTTGGCATGGAGCACGTGAATTATTTCGCCCCCGAAGGCGAAGTACCGTTCGAGACACCGACATTCCGCCGCTCCAATGCATTCCCCATTGTGAAGGAAGAATGTCGTGCGGTTCGTGAAGCTGTTGGCCTGAACGAAGTCCATAACTTTGGCAAGTTCGAGGTTATCGGCCCTGGTGCTATAGATTGGCTGGATTCTATTATGGCGGGGCGCATCCCGAAAGAAGGCCGGATTACCCTGACACCAATGCTCTCGCCTTCTGGCAAGTTGGTTGGCGACTTTACCATGTCGCGTCTTGGGCCAGAGCGGATGCAATTGACAGCATCCTATGCGGCGCAGGCATTTCACATGCGATGGTTTGAAGATCATATGCCAGAAAGTGGTGTAGAGGTTCGTAATATTTCCGATGACCGGATCGGGTTCCAGATTGCCGGGCCGAATGCCAGAGAGCTTTTATCTCGTGTCACACGGGCGGATGTTTCCAACGAAACGTTTAAATTCCTTGATGTGCGTGAAATTGAAGTTGGTATGCTGACGGCTATTGTATGTCGGGTTAGTTATACTGGCGGCTTGGGCTATGAAATCTATGTTGGTCGTGAACATCAGGTTGCGCTGTATGAAGCTCTTGTGAAAGCGGGTGCTGATCTGGGGCTTCGCCCGTTCGGGATGCGAGCCATGATGTCCCTGCGTTTGGAGAAATCTTTTGGTGCGTGGATGCGAGAATATAAACCCGATTACACAGCCGCTGAAACCGGGCTGGATCGATTTATCAATTTCCAGAAAGAAGACTTTATCGGTCGTGATGCGGCTGTCATTGAGCGCGACACCCCACCATCCCGTCAACTTGTGACAATGATTGTCGATGCAGATGACGCCGATGTGGTTGCAGATGAGCCGATCTGGCGGGGTGATGATGTGATTGGCTATGTTACATCCGGGGGCTACGCCCACTATAGTGAAAAGTCGGTTGCCCTTGGTTTCGTGCCAAGAGAATTGGCTAATCAGGGCGAAGTCTTTGAGATCGAAATCCTCGGCGATAAGCGCAAAGCCGTTATTGAAACCACAGTTCTGTTTGATTCTGACAATAAACAATTGCGCGGGTAAACGGGTGTTGAAATAGTAACGGACGGTTCTGATAAATCAGCACCGCCCGCCTATTCGCAAGCCAGAGGTTGTTAGGGGGGGTAGCGGCTTTAACAAACCCCCTGTCCTGCAAACTGGTAGCCCTTCCCCGAAGAGCGTATATCTACAATCTATTTTTGATAAATAAATGACATGAACTATACTTACTATAGTACGCCTATATTCAATTAATTTCCAGTATTAAATCGAAATTTTGAGCTAAATTCCCTGGTTTAGTTGTTTTTCTGTAATCAGGTTCTTCATTTATACTTGATGTCGTAACAGGATTACAAAGCATCGGTTTTGAATGACGCCATGGTTTCGTAGGGCCATAGAATTATGATTAGGCTCTTCGACGTTGGAAGTGGAATTCAAGAAGTCATGTAGGGCGTAATCAGCTATCCTCTGTCATCATTTG
>JABJOR010000155.1 GCA_018664265.1 Rhodospirillales bacterium | reverse complement strand
GGAATCCCGTAGTACTTTTTGGGATGATTTGGACCTGCCGCCAAAAATATCAGAGATGCTGGCAAAAAAGTCCTTGAACAGGTTCATGCCAAAGACGCATTCCGCAGTAATGACTTCCAACCGTTCGACAACGCGGTATTCAGCCATCAGTGGTTCTGTTGTAACAATCAGATCCTTTGCCAGATCATCAATAACTTCTGTGGGCAATTCTTCATATTGCTTGTTATCAATCAGTTCCTGTATTTTTTCTTCGCTTTTACCAAAGATATTGAACATTGGGTGTCTCCGTTTTATTTTTATTTTGGCATGAACTCTTTGAAAAAATCATTGCCCTTGTTATCAATCACGATGAAGGCCGGGAAGTTTTCGACTTCAATCTTCCATATGGCTTCCATGCCCAATTCTGCATATTCGACGACTTCCACGTTCTTGATGCAATCCTGTGCAACGCGAGCACCGGGGCCGCCAATGGAGCCCAGGTAAAACCCGCCATGGGCAATACAGGCTCCGGTTACGGCGTCAGAACGGTTGCCTTTTGCAAGCATGACCATGGAGCCGCCAGCAGCCTGAAATTGATCAACGTAGGCGTCCATGCGTCCGGCTGTGGTAGGACCGAACGACCCTGAAGCAAATCCTTCCGGTGTTTTGGCGGGGCCGGCATAATAAATTGCATGATTTTTGAAATAATCCGGTAAGTCTTCACCGCCGTCCAAACGCTCTTTTAGCTTAGCGTGGGCAATGTCACGTGCAACGATTAGTGGCCCGCTCAGGTTAAGGCGCGTTTTAACCGGGTAGCGATTGAGGGTATCAAGAATTTCACCCATTGGCTTGTTTAGATCAATATCAACCACATCGGTATTCAACTCTTCTCCACCAACTTCAGGCAAGAACCGCGCTGGATTGGCCTCTAACTGTTCAATGAAGACCCCATCTTTGGTAATCTTGCCCAAACATTGACGGTCTGCAGAACAGGAAACCCCGATGCCAACCGGGCAGGATGCGCCATGACGTGGCAGACGTATCACACGAACATCATGGCAGAAGTACTTGCCGCCAAATTGTGCGCCTAGACCCATCTTTTGGCTCATTTCATGTACGGCAGCTTCAAGATCCAGATCACGGAAAGCCTGCCCGTGTTCGTTGCCTTCTGTGGGCAGGCCATCAAGATAGTGAGCACTGGCCATTTTTACGGTTTTTAAATTTTGCTCGGCCGAGGTGCCGCCAATAACAATTGCCAGATGATAAGGTGGGCAGGCTGCCGTGCCGAGTGAGCGAATATTGTTATCAAGAAATTTCATCAATGTGTCGGGATTCAGCAATGCTTTGGTTTGCTGATACAGGAAAGTTTTATTTGCCGAGCCACCACCTTTGGCCATAAACAAAAACTTGTAAGCATTGCCTTCTGTCGCATAGAGATCAATCTGCGCTGGCAGATTATTGCCTGTGTTGACTTCTTTATACATATCCAGTGGCGCAAGCTGGCTATAACGGAGATTGGTTTCCAGATACGTTTTCTCAATACCTTCGGAAAGAGCGGCTTCGTCACTAGCAGACGTCCAGACGTTCTGGCCTTTTTTACCCATGACGATGGCTGTTCCTGTGTCCTGACACATAGGTAGAACGCCACCAGCTGAGATATTTGCATTTTTCAGCAAATCAATAGCGACAAACCTGTCATTGTCGGATGCTTCCGGATCATCAAGGATAGATGCAAGTTGTTCTAAATGTGCTGGGCGCAGCAGATGGGCGATGTCATGCATGGCCGTTGCACTGAGCAGTGACAGAGCTTTGCTGTCGACTTTTAAAATTTCCTGACCATCGACTTCAATGGTTTTGACGTAATCCGTGGTTAAAAGACGATATTCCGGCTCTTCACCGGAAAGAGGGAACATTTCGTGGTGAACAAATTCGCTCATTTAATCCTCGCATGGAATGAGAATAATCGGCGCAATGCAATGCGCTATTATGATTGTTATTTTTTCCGAAAAGCATCAAGGGCGATAACTTCGCCGGTTTTGGTTTCTACTGAGGTATCGGAAGTATCAGATGCTTGCTCTTCGCCAGGGATTGAAAATTCCTGATCTTTATCGGGGGGCTCAACCGGGAAGTCCAGATCTTCGATATCGGCTTCAGTCATTTCTGTGGTCTTAAGCTGTAATCCAAAATTCACGGATGGATCACTGAAACCTGTAAGCTCACTGAATGGAATTGAAAGATTTTCAGCTCTGCCACTGAACCGGAGTGTTACTGAAAAACCTTCATCTGTAACTTGCAGGTTATTAAACTGGTGTTGCAGGACAATGGTCATTTCCTCAGGGTGCTGAGCGAGCATATGGGGGGGGATGGAAACGAGATCAGAGTTTGTACGGAAAGTGATGTAAAAGTGGTGCTCACCAATAAGACCATTTTCGGCGGTATAAATCAGTGCTTTACGGATAACATCACGCAGAGCGTCTTCTATCCATTGGTCATATCGTATTGGATCATTTGCGTCTATTTCCATGCTTTGGCCGATCTTCCTTCATTGTTCTTCGTGTCCTATAATCTGATCTTTCCCAGATTAAGTGGGAGGCTTCTGTTGCAAGGTGCCTCCCGAACCCCGTGGTAGTGCTATGCAGCTACCGCAAATGCATCATTATCGTTTGCATTTATAAAATTGACCCGGTAACGGCGGAATCATGCCGGGCAAAAACTGTACCTTTACTACACGTGTCGATCCTATTTCGCCCCCTTAATCAATTTTCCAAACGAATTTGGGAAATTGGTGGAGGCGCCGGGTACCGCCCCCGGGTCCACTATGCTTATTTCGAACAGCGTTTATCGCCATAGTTGGTTACCCAACATCTCCACTATAGAAAAATTGGAGGCTTATGGAAAGAACTCGCTGTAATATTCTCATCACTTTTATTCTATATGAATTGATTTTAGGGTAGAATCGTGGTGATTCGGACAGGTGCCGCCCAAAACAGCAAGAATGAACCGGAAAACTTCAAATTATGCGCCAATACCTCGATTTATTAAAACTTGTCCGTGATACAGGAACCCAGCGTGGGGATCGTACAGGGACAGGGACCCGGAGCGTTTTTGGGCATCAAATGCGGTTTGATTTGTCAGAAGGCTTTCCTGTGCTGACCACTAAAAAGCTGCATTTGCGCTCTATCATTCATGAATTATTATGGTTTATTTCAGGTGATACCAATATTAAGTACCTGAAAGATAACGGTGTTTCAATTTGGGATGACTGGGCAGACGAAAAAGGTGACCTTGGTCCTGTCTATGGATATCAGTGGCGATCCTGGCCAACGCCTGATGGTGGTCATGTGGATCAGATCAGCCAGTTGCTGGAACAGATTCGCAACAATCCCAATTCACGCCGCCATATTGTCTGTGCCTGGAATGTTGCCTATGTGGACAGTATGGCATTGCCGCCCTGTCACTGCCTGTTTCAGTTTTATGTGGCCGAAGGAAAGCTGTCCTGTCAGCTCTATCAGCGCAGTGCCGATGTGTTTCTTGGCGTGCCTTTTAATATAGCGTCCTACGCCCTGTTCACCATGATGATAGCGCAAGTCTGCGGGCTGGAAGCCGGAGACTTTGTTCATACGTTCGGGGATGTGCATCTTTATAATAACCACGATGAACAAGCCGACTTGCAAATCCCCCGCGCGCCGCTGACGCTTCCAACCATGCAGATTAACCCGGATGTGAAGGACTTGTTTGCCTTCCGCTACGAAGACTTTGATTTGCAAGGCTACGAATCCCATCCGCATATTGCGGCCCCGATTGCGGTTTGATCACATTATGACGGATGGACAGGGTATGCGGGTTTCCTTAATCGTTGCCATGGCAAGCAATCGCGTTATTGGTCGTGATGGCGGTATGCCGTGGCATTTACCGGAAGATTTGAAATATTTCAAGAAAACCACCCTTGGCAAGCCTGTTGTCATGGGGCGAAAAACGTTTGAGTCCATTGGCAGGCCTTTGCCGAAAAGACCAAATATTGTGATCACCCGGGACGCAAGTTTTGCGGCTGACGGAGTGCAGGTGGTTAGCAGCGTGTCTGATGCCCTTGAGCTTGCTCAAACGATTGCTTCGCCTGATGTCGATGAAGTTATGATTATTGGCGGAGGGCAAATTTACGCGGAAGCTTTGCACTATGCCGAGCGGGTTTATCTGACGGAAATTCATGCAAGCATTGATGGCGACACAACTTTTCCTGAGCTGCCAATAAGCCAATGGATCGAGCAATCGCGCGAGAAGGGTGCTGGCGAAACGCCGGGGCAACCCGATATCAGCTTCGTTGTTCTTGATCGGGAGCAACTTAAATGACTGCGCGAACTCTGATGTTTCAAGGGACTGGTTCTGATGTGGGAAAGTCCGTGATCGTTGCCGGACTGTGCCGGGTTTTCACGCGGCGCGGTCATCGCGTTCTTCCCTTCAAGCCACAAAATATGTCCAACAATGCAGCCGTCACCCCGGATGGTGGGGAAATTGGTCGTGCGCAAGCCTTGCAAGCCATTGCCTGTGGCGTAGACCTCAGCGTCCATATGAATCCTGTGTTGTTAAAGCCGCAATCTGATGTGGGGGCGCAAGTCGTGGTTCGCGGCAAAGCAACCGGAACGGCTGGTGCCAGCTATTACCGTGAGCACCGTCAGACGTTGCTTAATACCGTTATTGAGAGCTTTGAAATTCTGAAAGCGCAGGCCGACATAGTGTTGGTTGAAGGCGCTGGCAGCCCGGCTGAAATTAACCTGCGGGCTGGTGACATTGCCAACATGGGATTTGCCACAGCCACCCAAACGCCTGTGGTCTTAATCGGTGATATTGATCGCGGCGGGGTTATTGCCTCAATCGTGGGAACCCATGGATTACTGCAAGACAATGAACGGGATTTGATCTGCGGTTTCCTGATCAACAAATTCCGTGGAGATTTAAGCCTGTTCGATGATGGTGTGAAAGCCATTGTTGATCGAACAAGTTGGAAATCTTTTGGCGTACTGCCACATGTGCCAGCCGTTCGCAGCCTGCCTGCCGAAGATGCGGTTGCTCTTGATCACGCACAAGATACAGCTAAAGGCGGCATACTGATCGCTGTGCCCATGCTGTCTCGCATCGCCAATTTTGATGATGTTGATCCTTTACAGGCGGAAGCCGATGTTACCGTTCAATTTATTCCACCGGGTCAACCTTTGCCCGGTGATGCCCAGTTGGTGTTGATACCCGGCACCAAATCAACCACAGCCGATATGGCATTCTTCCGGGCGCAAGGCTGGGACATTGATCTCGCCGCCCATCATCGCAGAGGTGGGCGCATCCTTGGCATTTGCGGAGGCTATCAGATGCTGGGCAGCAAAATCGATGACCCGGATGGTGTCGATGGGCCGGCGCAATGTATGGATGGTTTGGGGATGCTGAATATAGCTACCTTGATGACACCGGATAAGACGGTTCGTCGAACACAAGCCCAATGCCCGACACTTGGCTGTAGTGCAACGGGTTATGAAATCCATGTCGGGGATACCACGGGCGTAGATGTTGAAGAACGTCCCTTCTTTCAAGTTGATGGGCGTAACATCGGGGCTACGTCCCCTGATGGGTCTGTGATGGGTGGGTACGTCCATGGCATGTTTGAAGATGATACCTTCCGGGCCAGTTTCCTCGCACCGTTTCGATCTGGCGAGCACCGGGAAATGCACTATGGCAACAGGGTAACAGAAGCCCTTGATGATCTCGCTGAGGCCATGGAACAACATCTGGATGTGGAGGCTCTATGGGAGTCGATGTCCAACTAAGCAGCGGGTTCATTCTGGCTCTGGCATTGCTTGTTGATGCTGTCAGTGGCGAACCTAATTGGCTATATCGCCGTATCTCTCACCCTGTGATCCTGATGTCGAATTTCCTGATGCTGGGTGAACAATGGCTGAACAAGCCAACTTGGCATTTTGGGTTGAGGCGTCTGGCGGGACTTCTGTTAATACTCATTGCCATGGGATTTATGGGGTGTTTGGGCTTCGGAATAGAACATTCCCTGCCACAAAATATCTGGGGTGATCTGGCTTTGATTTTAATTGTCAGCACAGTGTTGGCTGCCCGCAGTTTGTATGATCATGTTCGGGATGTCGGTCTGGCGCTGGATGATAGCGATGGGTTGGATAGCGCACGCGAGAGCGTTGGCCTTATCATAGGTCGTCACACAGCTGAGCTGGACGAGCCAGCAATTTCTCGCGCCGCTATTGAAAGCCTGGCAGAAAACTTTTCCGATGGTGTCGTCGCCCCGGTGTTCTGGTTCCTGATTGGTGGATTGCCGGGCATCCTTATCTATAAAATGGTCAACACCGCAGACAGCATGATCGGTCACCGCAGCGAACGGTATGAAGCTTTCGGCTGGGCATCCGCCCGTATTGATGACGGATTGAATTTGTTCCCGGCGCGTCTGACAGCAATCCTGTTTACCGCCGCGTCTTTGTTTCAGGCAAGGGCGGGTTTTGCCATAATAACAGCGTGGAAATATGCCAAGCTACATGCCTCGCCAAATGCCGGTTGGCCCGAAGCCGCCATGGCAGGCGCGCTTGATTTACGCTTGGGCGGCCCCCGTCAGTATCCGGGAAACGTTGTCGTTGATGGCGCGTGGCTGGGCAGTGGCGGCGAGGCCACACGAGATCATATCAAACGCGCCTTAAGGCTGGCGAATATCAGCTGGGGAATTATGCTTGGCGCTATAATCTTGCTTCAGTTTTAAAGCATTTTCG
>JABJOR010000154.1 GCA_018664265.1 Rhodospirillales bacterium | reverse complement strand
GTTGCCCCTGCCGTTATCACGCCAGCGGCTGTGTTGGTGAGGGATGATCCGGAAATGGAGTTCGCCATGCCGGTTGCTTCAGTCATGAAGGCTGTACCGAGCCAGCCCATGGCAACGGCAAGTATGAATTCCGGGTTTTCGATGCTGGCAAAATCACGCACATCCTGAGAGGACGTGAAGCTCGCCTCAATTCCACTTACACCGTAAAGCATGACGGCCAGTGCGGCTGTTGCACCAAACAGCACCATGAAGGCAGAGATCAAGGTTCTGATGCCTGATTTCATCATATCGCGGCCCCAGCCAAACCCGAAGCCAAGCATCAGAAACGGGCTGAGGGTTGCCAGCATCATAATCCGAAAGATAGAGATCACGACCTGGCTAAAATAAACGACAAGGACAAGAAAATAGGGCACGACCAGAACAAGGGCGTAAAGAGAAGGCATTAAATCTGTCAGGCTGGATTGTCGTGACATGGTTCCTGCCATTCTAAAGACATTGATCACGCCACTTTCTGCTGTGCAGGTAAGTGCAACCATGCCTGATTCAAGCGGTATGGCTCCGTTCGTATTTGCGGTGATAACGCTGGCATGATCACCAACCATGAGGGCAAGGCTGGCAGCACTTCCCATCATGGATAATGATGCAGAATAAATGTCATTTACCAGTTCTGGACCCTGGCCCGACAGCAAAAAAGTTGCTATCATTACGAACATAAATTCCTTGGCTACTTCACCACCAGTTGTTTGATGCAAAACCAGACGGAGACCCTGAATGACAATCCATAACCCGGCAAAAGCCCCGAACAAAATCCACATCGGGCCGAGTAATGTTTGGCTTAAATCCTGTGTAAACTGGTTCGCAAGACCCACATATTCACTGACGATTCCTCCTGTAAAGCAGGTGGCGTCTTTCGCCTCACGACCACTCATTTTATTGTTCTTTCTGTTGGTCGTTAGTGAATCTCGCGCAAGTTCTGGGGAGATCGCGCCGAAGGATTTTTTTAATTTTAATTTTGCTGTGCACCTCTGGAAAAACACTTCTGGCAATGAGTTGGATGAGGTTTTTGAAGTGGTTTGTATCGATGATAAATTTTTGGAAAAGTGGAAAAGAAGATATGAGAATGCGCCGAAAGAAGCTCTGAATGAATTGGAGAATAGGCCCGATGTTGAAACTTTGAAGAAATGTTACGATACAGAGCTTGCCTATAAAGTTTGGAATGAAATCTACGACACTTGGCGAGGTGGGCTTTACGCCTACGGAGGTGAAGGTTGGAACAAGAATGACAATCACAAAATGCGTGGCCTTATTGAATACAAGAATATTTTTACGGGTGAGATTAACGATATTCCCGATTGGCGAATGCCTAAAAATATTGTCGAAGATGAAGAAAACATGGCTATCGGGAATGCACGTTGGGCAAATAAAAGTACGGAGTGAGATCATTTACTCGCCTCCTTCTTTCTGGTCAGGGTCAGCTAACCCTTCAACAGGAACGCCAGCTTTCAATGCGAAGGCTGCTTGAACTTTCAGTAATTGTGCAAGAATTTGATTTTGCTTGGCGAGCGCACGGACAATAATAATTTGCCCCTGCCCAATCACTTGCAGTCGCTCGTTGCTGGTGCTGGATGAGGCGAGAGAGCCTTCCAGCTCCGTAGCAGCCTTATTTGTCTGTTCAACATCCTTTGCTGCCACGTCAGCATGAGCCATGGCCTTTGTGATGGCATCGGTGAATATTCGCTCACGGCGCTCAAGTACATTTTTCTCTGCCGCTTCACGCGCTTCCCATGTGGGCAGCTTGGCGATTTCTTCCGGGTCTACCCACAGGGTGTCACGGTAGATCGGCGCACCTTCGCAGACGCTGTTAATTTCGACATCCTCAAAATCAATACTGGGCATGAGCTTTGAAAAATCTGGTTTAAGACATTGCAAATCACGCCGGATAGCAGAGCCGAGAGTATCAAGTCCGAATGTCGGCAAGGTGATTTTCCCCATTTTACCGACAGCATCAATCTGCTCCTGAACCTTGTCAGATACATCTTTGACCGCATCAATTTGCTCTTGCATCTTTGTTAGCTGATTTGACAACTTGCCAATGGCGGCAGAATCAATAACCGCCATTGCGGCCCATGCCGTAACAGGCAGACCTGCAATAAAGATGGAGGATAATAAGAAAGCACGGAGTTTTCGTCTTCTGACATTCAAAGGTGGCCTAGCCATGCTTTCCCCCATTGTTCTTTTAAGTCGCTAAGGTCACGATTGGCACTGACACCGCCGCGATAAAACCGGAGTGCATCGCCATATGGTGTAAGGTCCACATCAATGATGGCACTTTCATCAAGACTCGCCGCTGCGTCACGTTTGACGATCAGAGCTTGGCGAGCACCAGCCATACCCGTGCCTTGGGTAATAAAGGATGTTTGCTCTTCATTGAGATTGAATGGTGCAAGGCTTGCAGGGCTGACCTGGCTGTTAGGCAAAAATATCAAGGTAGCCGTGTTTTCCAGAAAGGCTTCGGCAACTCCACTACGATGAAGTGCTGCCGGGTCTTGAAATGCCATTCCGACTGAGCCGTCCAGCTTGCGATATTCCCGGTACATTTCCATAGCAAGGGTTTTGAAACCGTCATTCTGGAGCAGCTTTGCCGCTTCATCTATGAAGATGTTGAACCCTTTTGTGTTGCTCTTTGCGGAGCTGTAAATTGCCTCTGAAATATGAGCCACGACAGGAGGGCCAAGCACAGGATCATCAAGGGCTTCATTCATATTGATACCCAGCATGTGCGTTGAGGTCAGCAATCCTTCAAGGCTGTCATGAGGCGCATTAAACACATGCGAATGAAGGCCGGATCTGCCCTTGCTATCCGTTACCCAACGGGCAAAGGCACGGCGTAAGGGAGTGCGTTTTGCAAATGTAAATTCAAAAATCTGGTTTAATGTGCGTTCAGGCGGATCGAGCTTGAAAGCCAGCTCGACTGCATGAGCAAAAATCTGATCATCATCTTCGCCGGGCGTTGCATCCGCAGCCAAAGCTCGCAAGATCAAGTCAATTCTGTGCCGGTTCTTGGGGGTGTCGATCCCAACATCGAGCGGGTTGAGTTGCAACTCGTTATAACCTTGATAGATGCCGCCCATGGTCTCAACCATAAACCGCGCGCCTTCCTTGGAATCGAAGATATAAC
>JABJOR010000153.1 GCA_018664265.1 Rhodospirillales bacterium | reverse complement strand
TTTCCATAGTAAAATCAGTTTTGGTAGTACTGTAAGTGCAGCCATAAGAGCAATAAACATTGCTGCTCCGGTTAGCACACCAAAATAGATGGTTGGAATAAAATTGGACATCATCAAGATGGAGAAGCCAAAGATAATCGTCATGGTCGTATAGAAAACGGCTTTGCCAATATTGGAATGGCAAATGTGCAACGTTTTTTCATAACTGCCCGAAATTGCGTATTCTTCCCTGAATCGGTAGATGTAATGAATTCCGTTGTCGACGGCGATACCGATGGTGATAGCGGCTATAGTAATGGTCATCATGTCCATGGGAATTTTTGCCCATCCCATAACACCCAGAACCACGACGGCACCCAGTAAGTTTGGTAAGATTCCAATAATTGACAAGGTGATTGAGCGGAACAATATCAGGAACATGATTCCAATACCTAGCATCACCACACCGATAGATTTGATCTGTGACGAAAACAAACTCTGGAGCATGTTGTTGTAGAGCACGAGCAGTCCACTCACGGTGACATCATTGATCAGAGGCTTGTATTCAGCGAGTTCTTCGAAATCGTTATCCTTCTCCAGACCACGGCGAATTTTTTCTAGTAGATCCTTGCGGCGCAGGTCCGGCTGGGAATCCAGAATACGGGCTTCAAGTCGTATCTCGTTGTCTTTGATAGAGACAAAAGGCTCGATCAGTGTTGTTTTTACTGCTTCGGGAAGTTTTGTGTACAGTAGCGCCAGTTCCATTCCGTCCAGCTCTTTTTCAGCAAAGCTTTCGGCCACCCGCACAGCTGAGGCAAACGAGAGCACCTTGCCGATTTCGGGCAATCCATCAAGGTAATCATGAGCTTGTTTGATAAGCTTAACTTTGGTGGGGTTGAACCATAATTCCGGTTTGGTGCGGAGCGCTTCAATGTATTCGAGTTCTTCCTGTATCTCGTCCTCGGTCATCTCGGCAAGATCTTCGGGAGTCAAATCTTCGATTTCATTTTCGAATTTTATGACAACTTCCAAAGGTGTCGTACCACCGAGTTGATCATCAATGAGCTTGAGGCCCTGATAAATTTCAGTGTCTTTGCTGAAGTAGTTGATGAAGCTGTTCTCGACACGCAACATAGATATACCCGCTACGCTCACCACGCTTACGATTACGGCTAATATCAGGATTTTGTTGCCCTGGAATTCGGTCAGGCGAGCCAGGTATTCAGGCAACATAAAGCGAACTCTGTCCACGACCAGTGCAGTTTTAATTTTTTTCATCAGTAACATTAAGACTGGGAACAGCAGAAACGATGTGGCAAACGTCACCGACAAACCTGCACTCATCATCCACCCGAAATCGATGACTGGCTTGATATCGCTGACAACCAGAGAGCCAAAGCCCATGATGGTCGTAAGGGCTGTATAAAAACACGGTTTTACCATTTTATGGATGGTGGTTCTAACCAGTGTTAGCTGATCGTGATCAGGGTGATCCTTATGCAGTTGCAGGTATCTCACGATCAAATGAATGTTCATGGAAATTGTGATGATCAGCATGAGGGCGAGGAAGTTAGACGAGATAACAGTGACTTTCCAATCCATCAGCCCGAGGACACCAATCATAATCAACCCGGAATAAAAGCAACTGAGCAGTGGCAACACAACCCAGCGGAGTTTGCGGAAAATGACGGTAAGAATGAGGATCAGGAATGCAAGTACGCCCGCTCCGAAGACAGTCAGATCGTTACCAACAAATGTTATCATATCATCTGTAATCATCGGCAAACCGCCGAGATACAGCTCACCGTATTGTCGGTATGGCTCTATAATTTTTCTGATCTGGGCAATGTCTAGGTGATGTTGTTTGTTTATGGTTTGCTGGACATGGTCGTATTCGGTGGAAATGCGTTCAAGATTGTCGGCCTCTTCGGTCGATAAACCTTCATTACGCTTTTTTTCTCGTAACTCGTTACGAGACTTGAGCAAACGTTTATACTCTTCATTTTCAGCCAGCCCCAACACGATAGCAGCAGTTCTTCCATCTGCGCTGACGATAAGGTCGCGATAAATAGGGCTGTTGACCAGTTCTTCTCTGGCCCTTGCCCGATCAATATCAGGTTTTTCCAGGCTCGGCATATCCTTGATCATTTCCTGAATGTCAGCATCCGAGCTACTGAACAGAGGCGCATCAAGGATCGTGAAAACTGTTTCCACGCTGCTGACAACTTTGAGCTCTTCACGAAGTTGCTTCAAGGGCTCCAGTGCTTCATCGGAGAACAGGTCTTTATCGGGCGTATACGTCACAATGAGCAAATCCTTGCTCGGATATCGCTCATGAATTTTCTGGAATGTTTTTAGATCAGCATCGTCTTCCAGCAACAAAGTGTCGGCTGATGCGTCTAACTTGAAGTCTTTTGTGTGA
Organism: Rhodospirillales bacterium; assembly: GCA_018664265.1. GTDB lineage: Bacteria > Pseudomonadota > Alphaproteobacteria > Rhodospirillales > Casp-alpha2 > JABJOR01. The sequence continues at coordinate 2,202 of JABJOR010000153.1, read as the reverse complement.
TAGCCGAAGAAAACCAGAATTGAGAGCAGGACGACCAGTACGAATTTGGGATTATGAAGCACCAGTGTGTCATAGGCTTGCACGATACGAGACGTCATAAAGTTCCCTCTTTCAGCCGCTTTCTTCGTTTCCGTCAAGGTAGGTGCGATAGTATCGCCCACCCAGCGACGTTAGAATTTCGTAACCAATCGTACCAGCTTTTTCAGCCAGAGTATCAACACCCTGATGCGGCCCGATCAAATCAACGATCATACCGGGGCTGCACATGTGCTCTGGTACATTCGATATATCGAGCGTTATCATATCCATGGAAACACGCCCCACGACCGGAACCGGGATGTCCCCGATATGTGCCAGGCTACCTTCGCTGAGGGACCTTAGATAGCCATCGGCATATCCGACCCCTACGGTAGCGATTCGCCCCTTCTCACTTATCCGATGTGTGGCACCATAGCCAACGCTCTGAGGGGTGTCAACGTGGCGTGTTTGCAGAATTTTTCCTTGTAAACGAACGACTTGCGCCATGGGTGACGGCTTGCCGAGTATCGGGTTAATGCCATAGAGGGCGGCACCCGGACGTGCTAAATCAAAATGATAATCCGAGCCCAGGAAAATCCCGGATGAATTGGCTAGACTTGCCCTATTTGCACCGAATCTTTCATACACTTTGGTGAAATAATCAAGTTGTTGTCTGTTCATGGGATGGCTAGGGGTATCGGCACAGGCAAGATGAGTGAATACCAGATCAATATCCAAATCACCCAGTAGAGACGGATTATTTAGTACGGATTCGATTTCGTCCTGTGGCAAGCCCAGACGTTGCATACCTGTATCAATTTGAATGTCGGCTGTATGGCGGGTCACTGTTTTGCTGCAATAGTCAGACCACTCTTGAATTTCACCCAGAGAATTCAGGGCCGGAATCAGGTTGTAATCGACAAAATCTTGCGGTTTTCCCCCTGACAAACCAGTGAATACATGTATCCGGGCTTTAGGAAGGATAGCGCGCAGCTTGATACCGCCTTCCAGAAAGGAAACGAAAAAATCTTCGCAACCTTCGTTTGCCAATGTCGGGGCGATTTGATCCATACCAAGACCGTAGCAATTTGCTTTGACACAGGCCCCGCAGGCTTTGTCAGCCATCTGTTCTTTCAGGGTACGATAATTGGATGCTATGGTATTTAAATCTATCAGCAGGCGCCCACTGGCGTGAAACCATGTATCCGGTAATGAGGAGCTCATGATGGTTAAGACTTTACCCTGAAAGTATGTTGTTTATTCACGGTAAGGGACATGGTGCATATCCAGATCCGAAAATCTAGTGAACTCCCCAAGGAAGAACAGGCTGGCTGTGCCAACCGGGCCATGACGCTGTTTTGCAATGATTACGTCCGCCTGATTTCTGCATTTTTCCATACGGTCTTCCCACTTGGCTATTTCATCGACAAAGCGGTCGCTGGATTCTTTGGGGCGTATTTTTTCGAGATAATATTCATCACGATAGATGAACATAACCACATCGGCGTCTTGCTCAATAGAGCCTGATTCACGCAAATCGGCGAGCTGTGGCCGTTTGTCATCGCGGTTTTCCACCTGACGCGAAAGCTGTGATAGCGCCAGCACCGGAACGTCCAGTTCCTTGGCCAAGGTCTTGAGGCCACGGGTGATTTCCGAGACTTCCTGCACACGTCCATCAGAACGTGATTGTTTGGAGCCTTGTAGCAATTGTAAATAGTCCACGATGATGAAGCCGAGATTACTCTGGCGCTTTAGCCTGCGGGCTCTGGTGCGCAGGGCGCTGACCGTCAGGGCCGGGGTATCATCAATGAAGATCGGCAGGGTATGCAGGGTTTGGGCAGCAGCCGACAGACGCAAGAACTGATCGGGAGGCACTTCACCTTTGCGCATTTTATCGGATGAAATTTCGGTTTGCTCAGAAATAATACGGCTGGCGAGCTGCTCGGAGGACATTTCCAGCGAGAAGAACCCGACTACTGCCCCTTGTTCGCCATTGCTATCGGCGTAGGCCTTGGCAGCGTTGAAAGCTATATTGGTGGCAAGGGCTGTCTTGCCCATGGCAGGGCGCGCAGCAAGGATCAGCAAATCAGAGCGGTGCAGACCACCCAGTAATTTGTTCAAATCCCGCATACCAGTTGTTACACCGGATAGAGACCCTTCACGTTTATGTGCCGCGTCCGCCAT
>JABJOR010000152.1 GCA_018664265.1 Rhodospirillales bacterium | reverse complement strand
CTGCCTCCAATTGTCATATGGAAATCACCCGGAGCTATATAGATAGTGCCGGGCAAGGCTTGCATTTCGTCTTTGCCTTCAACAACTGTTTTCCCGGTTGATTTAGAAATTGACGCGGCAAGAGCAGCCGTAAATGTTTTTGGCATATGCTGGGTCACAAAAACAGGAACCGGGATGTTTTTTGGTAAACCTTCAATCACGGCTAACAATGCTTGTGGGCCACCGGTTGAGCTTCCAATAGCGAGGACCTTGGGTCGCATGGAAGAAGCTCGCCGCAAGGTGATATCCTTAGGTGCAGGTGCGGTTGCTCTTGAAACAAGGGGTTCCGGCGCAGATCGAGGGGAATCCTGGCGTCTGGCATCACCCAGAGAACGTACGATACGCAGAGTTTCAGATTTAAACTCTAGGGCGCTTTTTTTCTGTGTGAACGAAGCTGGTGTATTAATAAGCTCGGCGGCACCGCGCTCAAATCCCTTCATGCTTCGTCGGACATTATTAAAACTAAGCGTTGAGGCCATGACTATTTTTGCGTGCTCATCAATACGAAGAATTCGCTTTAATGTTACAAGAGGGTCTTCATTCCTCATGCCTATGTCGATAATAAACACATCGATATGACGTTTTCGAGCGGCAGATACGCCATCAACTCCATTGGTGGTATTGGCAACCAATTCAATGTCTTGTGTTTTTGTGAGGACATCTACCAAATTCGTATTGACGACGCCTTCTTCTGCAATAAGCAGAACGGAATAAGGGGAGTTTTTATTGATATGTGTATTAGGTGACATTTTGTTCGCTAGGCCCTCAAGAATTTTATTTTCATAGAGGATAGCATACAATCTTCTTCCGTATCCAGACTGATTGGCTTCATCCTCTCCTTTTTGTGAATTTAATTTAGATTCTTTAACTCGATGGTTTAGCACAAACGACAAAACCGCACCCTAAGGCGCGGTTTTGTAACGAAACTTGTTTGGCTGTCTTAAAAGACAGCAGCAGTCAATCTGATGATTAACCCTGGCGTACTTTAAAACGCGGGTTTTTCTTATTGATGACCAGAACGCGGCCTTTACGGCGCACGACACGACAGTTGCGATCCCGCACTTTTGCCGATTTTAATGAATTTCTGACTTTCATAACTCTATCTTCCGCTTTGTCCGCATTAATTCTCTTGGGGCGCTTTCCCGATCAAGGCGCGGAACATAAGCGCTGACAGAGCGTCTGTCAACGCTACATTCCCTCAGATTGCAGGTTTTTTAGGCCATAACCTCAATCATTGTTGGAACATCGCGCTTATAGGCAGCTTTCAAAGCTTCTGTGAGAGCTGCCGGAGTGTCTGCACTATCTGTTGCACAGCCGAAGCCTTTTGCGATAGTCAGAAAATCAGGGGAATATTCCAAAACACCAACCGGGGCAATTTGGTCTGCAACCATGTAATCGCGGATGGTTTTGTAACTTTCGTTATTCCATAGCAGAATCGCAACTCCAATCTTGGCTTCAACGGCAGAAGCCAGCTCACCAATTGTGAACAAAATACCGCCATCGCCTGTCACACAGACAACCGGGCGTTCCTTGGCGGCCAATTTGGCCCCGAATGAGGCTGGCAGGCCATACCCAAGTGTTCCATAGCCCGTTGATGACGTGAAATAAGAACGAGTCTGGCGGGCATCATAGCAATGATTCGCTGAATAAATCGGTTGGGCCGAATCGCCAACAATAATCTGATCCGGTGCCGCCGCATCAATGGCTTCGTACCAGGTCATGTGCTCGTTGGTCCATTCTCCGATTTCCTCAGCACTTTCCTTGCGAATGGATGCGCAGCGTCCAGTGGCGGCTGCCATGTCATTCTGTACGCCTTTTGCGGATAATGCAGTATTGATGGCTGCAAGTCCGTAACGTGCATCTGAAGTAATCGATAAATCAGCATGATAATTTCGTGCTGTCTGATCAGATTCGATATCAAGGCGGATCAATTTGCCAGGAATTTTGACATCTCCATTGCGAAATACATCATAATCAGTTTCTCCCATTTCTGTGCCTACAGCCAGAACCACATCGGCTTTTGCCAACTCGGCGCACATGGGCTTATACGGAATATAGGACAGGCAAGACAGGGGATGGCCTTTTGGCATGACACCCTTGGCGTTAATGGTCAGAGCTACGGGGGCAGCCAGTCGTTCTGCCAGTTCTACAGCTTCGGCACTTGCATCACAGGTGCCACCGCCGAGCAGCATGACGGGTCGCTTTGCATCAGCCAATAGGCTGGCGGCTTCTTCAATAGCATCAGGTGCCGGGCCCGGGCGTGACGCACGGACCGGAACGCCGCGGTCTACATCATCAGCAGGCTGGGCAAAAACGTCGATGGGAATTTCAATATGAACCGGGCGCGGGCGAGCACCGTTAAAGACGGCAAAAGCGCGCGCCAGAACGCCGGGCAGGTCTTTCGGGCGCAACACGGTCTGAGAAAACGCTGAGACGCCGGATACCAGTTGGCTTTGATCTGGAAGCTCATGCAAGTGTCCTTCGCCAAGGCCCTGTTCACCAATGGCGTTGGTGCTGGAAATTACCAGCATGGGGATGCTGTCGCCATAGGCCTGTCCCATGGCTGTAACAATGTTTGTCATGCCGGGTCCTGTAATAATCAGGCACACGCCGGGCTTTCCGCTTACGCGGGCATAGCCATCGGCCATAAATCCTGCGCCCTGTTCATGGCGCGGTGTTACGTGGCGCATATCAGCGCGTTGCAGACCACGATATAGTTCCAGTGTATGGACACCGGGAATACCAAATACGGTATCAACTTCATAGCTCTGCAAGATTTCCATGAGCATTTCGCCACAGGTGGTCATTGTTCAAGTTCCTTTATTAAGTACTAGTCATTCATATCAAAGAGTTTGCCTGGGTTAAGAATGCCTTTTGGATCAAGCGTCTTCTTAATGCCGCGCATAATGTTCATTTCTGCCTCAGAGCGGGAAATCCCGAGCCATTGCTTTTTCTCAAGGCCAATACCGTGTTCTGCGGATATGGACCCGCCATAATCTTTCAGTAATTCATAGACCACACCATCGACTGCTTCATGAGCATTCCAGTCAATATTGACGATGGAATAGTGCAGGTTGCCATCACCAACATGCCCATAGGTGTAGACGATACCATCAGGCCAACGTATGGCAATGGCTTGTTTGAGACGGTTTGTATAGTTTTCCATATCGCTTTGGGGCAGGCTGATATCGTAGCTCATGGAGCCATCGTACAATTTGGTTTCCGCTTCAAAGCTTTCGCGTATATCCCAAATGCGGCGACGCTCGTCTTCAGATTTAGTGATCAGACCGTCGATGACCAACTCGTCTTCGATCAAGGTTCCCAGCAAGTCTTCCAGTCGGGAGCTGTCTGGATCATCGCCAAATTCAAAAGTTTCCAAAATGACGTAGTAATCGGTTTCAGTCTCAAGGGGTTTGTCGGCTTCTGCGTGTTCGCTGGTATTGAATTCATAGAAATCCCGCCACAAAGCCTCAAAAGCAACCAATCCTCCGCCCATTGCCCGATCCAGTTTTCTCAAGACCTTCAACAGAGCGTCCCAGGAGGGGATGCATAACAAAGCCGTTCCCATGCTTGAAGGGGCTTCATGCAGGCGCAATACAGCTTTGGTTATCACGCCCAATGTACCTTCCGCACCAACAAACATCTGACGGATGTCATAGCCGGTATTATTTTTGAGAAACCCGCTCATGGAGGATACGATGGTGCCATCAGCCAGCACGGCCTCGACCCCTAATGTCAGATCACGCATCATTCCATAACGGATAACTCTGTTTCCGCCAGCATTGGTGGCTATGGTGCCGCCGATTGTGCACGATGCCCGTGCCCCCAGATCCAGGCCAAACATCAGGTTTTCTTCTGCGGCGGCCTCCTGAACATTTTGCAAGATAGCCCCGGCTTCAACTGTGATCGTACGCGACCCGATGTCTACGGGTTCAATTGCTGTCATGCGTTCCAGCGACAGGGCGATTTCTGTTTCATCGGTTTGATGAGCCTCAGCCAAACCAGTGGCGCCACCAACAGCAACAACGCTTTGCGAGGCTTCATTGCAAAGCACCAAAATACGCGAGACTTCTTCGGTGGTGGCGGGGCGTACGAGGGCTAGAGCTTGCAAATCACCACCGCGCCAGTATCCAGCGCTGCGTCCGGATAACTGATCGCCGCTTAAAATGTTCTTCTCGCCGACGATGGCTCTGATCTGGTCGAGTAACTCTGGCATGCCCAACATCCCTGAAATATTTAAAACCCATATAACCTGCCTTAACGGTGATTGGAAATAACCGCAATGCATTATTAGTCTTTTAAAATGTGTTTTGGTCGTTTCACCCAGATATTGAGGCGGGGCTCTAATAACAGCCTGATATCCTAGAGTTAGAGTTCTTAAAAGAAGAAATTTTATGCAAATTAATTTAAATATAAAAAATAAATATATTAAATAACTTCGAGTATTTAGAATTATTATTTCTTAATTTTGTTTTTTTAAGCATAAAATAATTGCTCTAATCTTTTAGTGTCTACCTATGCAGGTGTTTAATATTAATATGTCTCTAAAATATATTTTTGTCCCTAGGGTAATTGTGGTATTATACATGGCTTGAATTAATTGGAGCTGTAATACTGTAAGGTTTGAGGCTAGGGCGGTATTGTAAGAACCAGTAATTAATTGTGGTTATTACAGCTCAATGATCATAAAAAAATGGTTGGGGACATTTTTATGCAACCTTAATGGAGCAAAAAATGTTTACAAAAAAATCAAATACCTTCGAATGTTTTTTTGACAGAAACGATCAAAAACATAAAAATGATGATGCAGGTATACCCCGTAGACTAGCCGTCCACCTGTCTGCCAGTTTAGCAGCGACGTGCTCTACGTGCCTATCGATTGTTCAGGCTTCATCTGCACAAATTAATAAATTTGCTAATTTATTCCCGATGACGGCCCGGCCCGTTCAATCACTGAATCAACGTTTATTATTATCCTTCTGACGTTCCTTAAAAGTGGGGCGCCCAGGCCAGGAGGCCTTGTGGGATAATTTACTAATTCAGGTAGGAAAGAAGTACAGCAATGTTAAATTCAATAAAATTAAAAACCAGAATTTTCATGGGCTTCGGCGTTATTCTCGTCATCATGGCGATAGTCTCCGGCCTGGGATATTTGGAATTTGCTAAAATCGGCCATGAGATGGATAGCTATACCGATATTGTGGATGATGCATCCAAGGTAGCCAGGATAGAGGCGGAATTTCTGCGCATGCAAACCTACGCGCGTGAATACGCTGCAACCGGTATTGAAGAGGACGCCACGAAGGTTCACGAGATCGGCAAGCATCTGACAAACGTTGTTGATGGGGCCGTTGCTAATGAAATAGACCCCGAACATCGCGCCTTGTTGGAGAAAATGAGCGGTGAGGTGACTAAATACCTTGGTGATTTTGCCATCGCCGAATCTCTTGAGCATGAATTCGAAGACTTGATTCATGAACGCATGGAACCGGAAGGCGTGAAAATTTATGGCGATCTTCGTGAATTGCTGCATGAAGCTGTTGCCGAAGGTAACACGGATGCACGCACTTTTGCCGAAGGCGCCATGGAACATGCATTACTGGCGCGTCTGTATTCCAATATTCTGATCGGGCGCAAAGACGAAAGCTTCGGCCCCCTGGCGGCGAAAGAGATTGGAAAATTGCACCAAGCCGTTGCTGCAATGAGCAAGGTCGTACATTCCCAACGGGAAAAAGATCTGGTCAAGGAGCTTGAAGAGCTCGCCACGGATTATGAAAAAACGGTCGACAAAATTCATGCAGATGAAATTGAAATTCGCCATCTTGTAGAAGGTGAAATGACCGATTTGGCGAATGAGTTGATCGAGGACGCCGAACATATGCAGGCGCTCGCTGCTGAGGAAGAACATGAAATTCAGACCGAAACCATGGATACCATCGTTGAAGCTGAATTCCTGATGATTGTTATTGCCCTCAGTGGTGTCTTCATCGGCATGATTTTAGCGTGGATCATTGGCGGCAATATCGTTAATCCTATCGCTGCTATGACAAACGCCATGGCGACACTGGCCGAAGGAAATATGGACGTTGAAATTCCGGCACGTGATCGAAAGGATGAAATCGGAACGATGGCTGAAGCTGTTGAGGTGTTCAAGGTGAATGCCATTGAAAATAGACGTTTGGAAGAAGAAGCCGAATCCCAACGAATTCTTGCGGAAGAAGCAGAAAAACGTCAACAGCAAGAAGCCGCAGAGAGAGAACACAAGGAAACCGAAGCACACGAGAAACGAAAATTAGAGGCCGAAGCAGAACAGCATCGCTTGCTAAATGAAATGGCGGATGCTTTTGAAGCCAATGTTGGTGGCGTCGTTAATGCGGTATCTGCTGCAGCATCACAAGCCAATACCTCTGCTCAATCAATGTCCTCTATTTCAGAAGAAACCAGCTCTCAGGCGAGTGCGGTAGCATCTGCGGCTGAAGAGGCTAGTACCAACGTGCAGACAGTGGCCTCGGCAACCGAAGAGCTGTCCAGTTCTATCGGTGAAATTTCTCGACAGGTTTCCGAATCTTCGCGGAAATCAGCGAACGCGGTGAAAGAAGCAGAGGCAAGTCATCATACTGTACAAAGCTTGGTCGAGGCATCACAGAAAATTGGTGAGGTCGTCAGCCTTATTACTGATATAGCAGAGCAAACCAACTTGCTGGCATTGAACGCAACCATTGAAGCGGCGAGAGCCGGGGATGCAGGGAAAGGCTTTGCTGTTGTCGCAGCTGAGGTCAAAAACCTTGCCAATCAAACAGCAAGAGCCACTGAGGAAATCGGTGGTCAAATTCAAGGAATTCAAACGTCCACGCAGGAAGCTGCGGATTCCATCGAAAATATTGGTAAGACAATCGCGGAGATCGACCAGATCGCAACCACTATCGCGTCTGCTGTAGAAGAACAATCCGCAGCCACTCAGGAAATATCACGAAATGTTGGCGAGGCCGCAACGGGCACTCAGGAAGTTACCTCCAATATCGTGAATGTTACCCAGGCCGCAGGTGAAGCCGGAGCAGCGTCAACTGATTTGCTCGGAGTCGCAGATGGATTAAGCTCGAATTCAGAGACTTTGAAGTCCGAGGTGGTCAAGTTCCTGGATCAAGTCCGAAGCGGTTAAATAAAAGTTGCCCTGTTAAGCTATTTTGATGACAAGCCGCCTACGAATAATGCCATAAGCTCCACGTGTGAGGACACGTCCAGCTTGTTGAATATTCGGCGGCGGTGAATGCGTTCGGTTTCTGGCGAGATGCCCAACTCTCTTGCTGCTGACTTGCTGGAATGACCGCGCAGCAGCCTTTGGCACACTTCGAATTCTCTGGGTGACAGTTCGTCTTTGCCAAAGGTATCCATAATTTGGCGATTGCGATCATGATCGGGTAGGGATTGCAATGTGTCTTGATTTTCGAACGCCCGCCCTGACCAGTTCTTACGGGCGGCTTCACGAAAAATCGGCTCTACCAGATTAAGTCGGCCAATGTCCACATCTGAAAATGGTACCGAAAGATCGCCATACGGGATGTTCTCATTGTATCGTCCCAAGGCAAGCCAGATTGCCCTGTCATTATCAAGACGCGTGAACATAAACAGCTCGTCTATCATGCCAGTTTCGCGCCAGTAAACTTTGAAGTAATCACTGTTTGCGATATCGCCGGGAAACACATCCTTGAGCGACCAGACGCCGGAGATATCCGTGTCTTGTGCAGCCCGATACCCTGGAGCCAGTAGATAGGCCCCCTTCATGTAAATATCATAAAATGCCGGGCGTTCAGCTTCATCAAGACGGTCGCACAGCAAAACGGGGCCTCCCCCGCGTTCTGCGCCAATAATCAGCATGGAATTGTGCGGTACAATCTGCACAATGGCACGCAACAGTGCATCTGAAAATTCGGGCGTACCAACATCGGCTACCACGCTGGAAGCTGTCTCAATCAGAAATGCGGTGTCTAGCTCTGTATTCATGTTAGCGGATGGCTACTCCCGGTAAGGCGCAGAGCATTTCGAACAATAAGTTTGAGCCCAGCAATGCTGTGTTGCCTGAAGGATCATAAGGCGGCGCAATTTCCACAAGATCACAGCCGACCAGATTAAGGCCGAGGCATCCACGAACGATTTCGAATCCCTGAATGACGGTCAGTCCACCATATTCCGGAGTTCCGGTTCCCGGTGCCACAGACGGATCAAGACCATCAATGTCAAAGCTCAGATAAACCGGGCCATCGCCAAGTTTTGCTCTGACCTCTGCCATCAAAGGCGTCAACGATTTGTGCCAGCATTCATTGGCGCAGACTACGCTGAAGCCCTGTGACTTGGGCCAGTCAAAATCGTCGGCGGCGTAACCCGTGCCTCGAAGGCCGATCTGGTACACCCGATCACCATCAAGCAAACCTTCTTCCACGGCACGGCGAAATGGTGTGCCGTGGGCAATGGTCTCTCCAAACATATGCTCATTGACATCGGCATGGGCATCCACATGGACCATACCAACTGGCCCATATTTCTTTTTCATGGCCCGCAGGATTGGTAGGGCAATGGTGTGGTCGCCACCCATGGTCAGAGGGATACAATCATGGCCGAGGATTTCGTCGTAAGCCTCGGTGATAATATCCATGCTTTTTTCGATGTTGAAAGTGTTGATCGCCACATCGCCGATGTCGGCAACCTGAAGCGAATCAAACGGAGCCGCCCCGGTTTCCATGTTATAGGGCCGCATCAAGGATGATTCTGCACGAATTGCCCGTGGCCCAAAACGAGCCCCGGCCCGGTTGGATGTTCCAATATCAAAAGGTACACCGACAAAACAGGCATCCAGACCTTTGGCACTATCTTGTGTAGGAAGACGCATCATGGTTGCCGGGCCACCGAAGCGCGGCATCTGGTTTCCGCCCATAGGCTGATTCAGGGGCTGGTTCTTTGTGTCGCTCACGCTAGTTCTCCTCAAAACGGTCTATGGCTTTATCGACAATGTGTTCGCCGATGGGCATTGCCGAGGTCGCTGCCGGCGACGGTGCATTACAGACCAATATGCTACGCGGAGTCTCGGCAAAAAGGAAATCATGAATCAGTGATCCGTCCTTTGTCACGGCTTGTGCGCGAATTCCGGCGGGGTAGGGTTGCAGGTCTTCAAGGGTAAGTTCCGGGCAGTATTTGCGGCACCGTTCCAGATATCCGCTTTTGAAAAATGAGTCCTTCATTTCGCTGATGCCAGTGCCAATGTTGGCCTTCATCAATTTCCAGAACCCGCCATAACGGGCCATGTCCATCATATCGCCCATGTTGAAACTGCCTTTGGGGTAGCCTTCACGGGCAAACGCCAGCACGGCATTAGGGCCAACGGTGACGCTGCCATCAATCATCCGGGTCAGATGAACCCCCAGAAACGGTAGCTCCGGATCAGGGATGGGATAAATCAGATGCTTGACGATATTGTTCTTTGATGGTGGCAGTTGATAGTACTCACCCCGGAACGGTACCATCTTGAAACCTGTTTCCACGCCCAACATGTCCGCAACCCTGTCCGCCATAATTCCGGCGCAGGCTATAACGCGCTTTGCGTGGATTTCTCCACCTGTGGTTTGAAGAACTATTTCGTCAGGTGTTTCGCGTGCCGATTTCAGGGCTGTGCCTAGTCGGATTTCACCGCCCAGATCCATGAACTTGTCCGCCATCTTTCGGGTGATGGCGGGGTAATCGGCAATACCTGTAGCCTCTACCAAAAATGCCCCGGTACCGATGATGTTTGGCTCGCATTCTTTAAGTTCGTCTTTGGAAAGTAGTCTTGCCGAAATACTGTTTTCCGTGCAGCGCTCATAGAGCTTTTCCATGCGGGCATGTTCTTCGGCGTCGGTTGCGACCAGCAACTTGCCGCATTGCTCATAAGGGATGTTGTGCTCGCGTGAAAAATTGATCGTTGCATCAACTCCGCGCCTGCAAAATAGAGCCTTCATGCTGCCCGGTTGGTAGTATACCCCGGCGTGGATGACGCCGGAATTATGCCCCGATTGGTGGGCGGCAAGGGCGGGCTCTTTTTCGATCAGCACAACCGAGCGGTCCGGCAGGCGTTGTTTGAGCTGCCACGCTGTGGAAACACCAACAATGCCGCCGCCGATGATTGCGTAATCAAACGTCATATACGTTTAGGCTTTCTCTTTGTGTTTTTCAGGCAAGTCTTTGGACATCAATGAGATATAATCAAACATCAAGGTTGCCCCGGCAAGTGACGTAACATCACCAACGTCGTACTGTGGCGACACTTCAACCAGATCCATGCCTTTAAAATCAATGCCATCTAATGCGCACAAAATTTTACGGGCCTGATAGGTTGAAAGACCACAACAAACCGGTGTTCCGGTTCCCGGTGCAAAGGCCGGGTCGAGACAATCAATATCAAAAGTCAGATAGGCTTTGGCATCGCCAACAATACGTTTGATCTCGGCAGCTGTCTTGGCATGACCGTTTTCGTGAACATATTCGTTGTCGAGCCATTTAAGGCCCATACGATTGCTGTTGTTGGTGCGAATGCCGACCTGAACGGAATGCTCTACATCGATGATGCCTTCCTTTACGGCGTGGTAAAACATGGAACCATGATTAATACAGCCTTCTTCATCAGGCCAGGTGTCAGAGTGGGCATCAAAGTGGACAATTGCCATAGGCCCGAATTTTTTTGCATATGCACGTAAAATCGGCAGGCTGATAAAGTGATCCCCGCCCATGGAAAGGCTGGAAGCGCCTTTGTCCAGAATACCTGTGATATGGGCTTCAATAGAATTTGGAATATTTTGCGGGTGTGCGAAATCAATATCGCAATCGCCATAATCAATGCAGGCAAGGCGTTTGAGTGGATCGAAATCCCAAGGGTAGTTTGCCCAAAACGCCAGGTCACAGGAAGATTGACGGATGCCACGTGGGCCAAATCGTGTTCCGGGTCGGTTGGTCAGGGCCAAATCAAATGGAATGCCTGTAACGGCAATATCAATACCCTCCAGATCCTTGCTGTATTTCATGCGTAAATAGCTCAGCGCACCGGAAAACGTGTTTTCCATTTTTAAGCCGTAAACGGAATCTCGTGTAAAAGCGTGATCGGTTCCCCAATCTTCACTGCCGCTGCCAATATCTGAATCTGCCATCTTTTTAAACCTACCTGATATGAAGTTATTGTTATCTGGAAACTATCATTTTCCTTAAAGCAAGCAATACCACGTTAATGGTATCGCTGCGATACCCGATTAAATTTCCATATTTTTCTAAAATCAAGTATTCTGAATGCAGAATTAAATCTTGTATCATGCATACATGTAAAATGGGATAAGAGGCTGAAAATGCGACACTTATCATTTTTACGGACTACGATTTTCAGCGCTACTTTGTTGCTGGCTGGATGTGTGCCGCCGCCTCAATATGAACCCCTGACACTTACATCTCTTGATCTTGGGCAGTCCCGAAAAGTGTCTGTACAGGCTGGTGGGTTGTGGCGTGATACGGGTATCAGTGTGCACCGGGGAGAGGTCTACAAGGCGATTACCCAAGGCATGTGGAGCCCAGGCGGATTTTGTGGTCAGGTAACGGCGGCAGGACTTGAAGCAGAACATATTGCCTGTATGAAAGGCATTTTTTATCAGAGCTTTCCACTTCCCGAAGGCAAGATTGGTGCCCTAGTTGGCAGAGTTGGCGCGCAAGGGCAGGTGTTCTTAATCGGTGATGCCGGCGGGTTTATTGCGGATCAAGATGGAACTTTGTTCGTTCGCATGAACGATCCCGATGGCTTTATGTTTGATAATTCAGGCCAGATTGACGTTGCCATCCAGCATTATAAAGAAGGCGTTGCTCCCGCTACTTTCCAGGCTACACAGGATAAAAAATCTCTTCCAGCCCAAAAAAAATCTACTTCCTATAAGCGACTCGAATAATGCCCCATTTTGGCGTGGGGTAGAAATTACCATATGCCCCGGCAAGAATTACCCTGTTTGGTCTTTGTTATCCTGGCTGGACAGGGTTTGTGAATGTTCCAAAACGTCGCTCATGATATCCCCGCTGCCTGACCCGGGGTTGCTTGCCATAAGCTGAGCCTGAATGTTGTTTGGAGTAACAATACCTGCCGTGTCAAAATTCAGATTGTTCATTTTGTTTCCATCAGTATCACTGTTTACAATGGAGTTTGCTGCCAATTGTTGCTGAATCATTCTATCGATAATGTCTTCAATGGTTTTGCGTTGGTCCGGTGGCATAGCGGCAAGCATTTCTTCTGTTATATTCATGTTTTCCAATAGCTTGGCCCGAAGTTCTTCGATTTTTTCTTCCCGAACCTTATCCACATATGCTTGCATTCCATGTTCACGAATGAATTCAATATCCTCTTTAGTCAGGCTTTCATTCTTTGCGCTTTGGCTGGCAATGACTTCATCACGTGCCGCGATATTTTTCGCGGCAATTGCCTGTGCGCTCAGCTCATCGGCAAAGCTGGTTGTGGGAGGGTTATTCCTCGTTTCTGCTATGGGTGAATTCGCCAAAGCAGTAATTGCAAACGTCTGATCGTTATCTAGTTTCATTTTCTTTACCTTCTTGTTAGAGCGCGAAGGTAAAGAACTACGCAAAACTCATGCCGATATATATTACCAGCGATCATTGCCTTCCGTCATATCTGCCTCGTCCAAAATGATCGGGAAAGTGTCTCGAATTTTTTTGTCCATGTCAGGATCAATATGGCTTGGGTAGTGAGAAGACAGAATTTCTTTGGTGCGAACGTCGGCGCGTTCATTTATGTCTTTAGAGCCTTCTTCTTCCCATTGACCATAGGCCGAACGATCAGCAAGTTCAGGGTAATAAAATTCACTTTCCATCAGGTTGATGGTTTGGTCGGTGCCGAGGAAATGCCCAGCTCCTAATACGGTGTCTTCAATGACGTTAAACGACAGTGTTTCATCGGTAACTTCAATACCACGGATGGCGCGTTCCACACTGCCCAGCATATCGTTATCGAGCACGAAGGCTTCAAAGCTGCAGCCCATAAGGCTAGCCTGCATGCCAGCAGCTTCACCCACATAGTTGGCCCCCGCCATGCCGGCCAGCAAGTTGGTTATGGCCTTCTCGTACCCGGCTTGATAATCGGGTACTTTGCTGTCGCTCATACCAGCGCCACAGGTAGTGGGAAGGTTATAGAAGTTTCCGAGCTGTACGCCAGCTGCTGCCAGCACGGCTTGCTCGCCTCCACCGCCAGTGAAGGAGCCTGAGCGCAGGTCAGAGATAAACGGCCATGCGGCAAAGGTTGTTGGATGGCCTGGCGCAATCAGATTGGTCAGCAAGACAGAAGCCAGAACTTCTGCAACGACTTGCACCAGTGCACCTGCCAAAGCTGCGGGGGCTGTGGCACCTGCTTGCGGGGCTACGGCGAAATCACAAGGCACGCCCAGATTGATAGTGGCAATGGCTGCATCACATGCGTCTTCGCCATATCTTAATGGTGAAAGAATCGGACAACACCCGATGGAGCAAAAAGGCTCGTCCTTGAACTTGCCTTCTCCGCCTGAAATCATGTCAAACATGGAGATTGTATCGGCAATGTCTTGGGGGCCGAGAATGGATATGGCTAAGGATTTATTGGTGCCCGAAACCATAGCGTAAGCCGTATTAATGGCGTGCTCACGGGTGTCGACTATTTCTGTTGCGACCACGGTCTGACAAAATCTGTGCAAATTATCGAGCTTGTCTACCAGACGCGCCATGTCATAGAGGTCGACCAAAGTTGAAGGGCGATAGGCTTTTGTTACCGGATCATACATGTTGACCGCTTCACCAGCTGTTGCGTAGTGAACCTTCTGCCCACCCAACTCAATATCATATTTGCTGTCGCGTCCATGAATGGTGAATGAGTGACAAGCATTTGTGATAACGTCTTCGACCAGTGAGCGCGGGAAGCACAGGCGACCATGCTCATTGATCTTGCAGCCTTTTGCCAGAGCCTTTTCAACCAGTAATGCTGGCGGATCACCAACGCCAACTTTCTCCAACACATCCAGGACTGTACTGTGTACACGTTGAAGATCGTGATCCGTTAATGGTTTATAAGCACCGCCCGGCAGGCCAGGCCAAATCGCTTTGCTTGCGGAAGTTGCCTGTTCTTCACGATTGCGCACACGAGAGGCTCGACCACCACGTTTGCGAGTGGCTTTTGCAGCTTGCTCGTTCTGTCCTGCTTCAAGGGCTGCTACATTCACCATGGTCTGCTCCTAATAAATATATTTCTATAAATTGTGTGCGCAGAAATTGCGTTATCCGGTGTTTTGGGTCAATGTCCTAGAAATGACAGATAAGGGCTAGAATCAAAAATGGAAGAGAAAAATCGTCGCACCAATGAACAACGTAGTGATGAACGACGTGATCAGGACCGTCGTGAAGGGGATCGGCGTATTGCCCTGCCAGGGGATTGGAGTGGTGTAGAGCGGCGAAACGAAAATCGTCGAACTGCGCAAGAGCAACGTAAAGAAGACCGTCGAGAGACTGATCGAAGAGAAAAACAGAATATCATAGATTCCAGTTGGCCCGTGATAGAAAATGATTAAGGGTGATTGAAAATGGCTCAGGAAATTTCTTTAGGCTTGTCTGATACCAGATGAACAACCCTTTGCGGGAATGGAATAACCACACCGGCAGCATCGAACGCCTTGCGAATAGCAAACCGCAAATCACTGGCAACTTCATATTGACGATCGATTTCTGAAATCATCACGCGTAGTTCCAGATCCTGTGAGCTGTCACCAAAATTCATAAACAGGACTCTGGGTTTGGGAAACTTTAGAACCAGCGGGTGCTCTTCACCACACTGACGCATTATGTCAGCGGCCATTTCCGGATCAGCTTCATAATCGACGCCGACTAGAATATCCACACGCCCGTTCGAATCTTTATGCGTCCAGTTTGTCACGGCTTTAGACAGAACGTCTGAGTTGGGAATAATCACTGTAGCACGCTGGAAAGTTCGCAATTCTGTAGATCGGACACTGATGCGGGTAACAAAGCCTTCTTGTTCTCCAACCACAATCCAGTCTCCGGGTTTGATGGGGCGTTCAAACAACAAGATTAAGCCGGATATAAAGTTCCCAACCACGGCCTGAAGACCGAAACCAATACCAACTGACAGAGCGCCAGCCACAAGAGCTATGCTGGATAAGTCAATGCCCAGTGTTGATACAGCAACCATTAATGCCAGAATGACCCCGATGTATCCTGCAACCAGCCTGATGCTTTGGCGTATTCCAAGGTCTAACCGCTTTGGTAGTAGTCGTGTGTCGAGTAACCACTGAATGGCTCTGGTAATCAACAAAATGATACTGAAAGCAGCAATGGCGAGCAGGGTGTCGGTTAACGAGAAAACGTAAGAGCCAATGGAAATGCCGCTCATGGCATTGCTAAGCCAGCCACCGACACGTTCTGGCGGAACACCCCAAATAGCAAGAAGAACCAAGGCGCTTAAGATTAGCAAAAATCCATCCAGAATATTGAGAGTGATGTTCTGGATAGTGTCGTGGTTTTGTCTTTTGATTCCTGTCAGGGTGGTGAACCAGTGAGCAGGCTCCAACCCACGTTCCAGCCCCATAGCGATCAATTCCTGGGTCAGGCTACGGATCAATGAGAAGATCGCAAGCAGAACGCCTGTTTGTATTATGCTGCTCAAAATAAACTTGGTCAGGTTGATATAACCAAATATACCAATCGTTGCGGCAAGAATAATTATTACGGAAAGTACCAGACGAACTTTCATCCAGACAGGCAGCTTGCCCTTCGCATCCTTACCAATTTCAGAGGGGTGCGCTTGTGCTTCTTCACTCGTTATTTCTTGTTCGTAATGTTTCCAACGCCAAGCCTTTTGTTGCAGCAAGGGTAGCATGAAACAAGCCAGTGCCACCCCGGATAGGCCGGACAGGAAGGATATGAGACTTTCAGATATTTCAACGTTGACGGTCATGTCTGCCAAAGATTCGACAATCGTAACCACAGCGACCAACAAAGTTATCCGGCGATTAAGCAATCGGGAACTGACATCATCAAAAGGTGTCATACGCCACGCAGAATAATTTGGCGCAAGGGCTGCACGCGACAAGGCTTCAACGGCAACAAACAAGACGAGGTTAAGAGCTATTGCCGTCACCATGTCGCGAAACAATCCGCTTAACAAACCAAGCGAGTCAATTGTGACAACCACGACGATAATCAAAATTGCGGGCAGAAGGCCACGCCCGATGGCTTCAATGATGGTTGCAACCAGACGCCGGGAATAACTGGGTTGCAGATTGTCTTCATCACGACCATAGCGGCGCAATAACCAGTTCCGGAAAAGCCATGCAATAGCAATGGAAGCAATCAGGCCAATAAAAAATCTGGTCAGTAACGCCTGCCAAAGTGCTTCGAGCCGACCATCAGCAATCCATTCCGATGGGGCGAGTAAAAGTTTTGCCGTGAGGCTCAGTATTTCTGGAATCGATACTACAACAACGCTTGGTGCCAGCGGTGAAGGGCTGCGCTCGAACAAGTAGCTCCACCGACTACTTGGAACTATAGCCCCAAGGTCTTCCAGGATAATACGGGAACGCTCGGCAATGGAATTTGCCTGTGAAATCTGGCGGGATAATATGTTAAGTTCGCTATTGCTTAAAATTCTGAGCTGCTTGGTTTCGGTAGTGGGTTCTTCTGTATTCCCCCAAAATTTTATACCGGATTCGCCTTGCGTTTTGCCTTCTTCGCTTGGCTTTGTTTGTGCAATAATTGCTTTATTTTCTGCAACACTTACAAGGGCATCTTCACGAATGAAGGTGATCGTCCGGATTGTGTTATTTTTATCGTCCAGGGACAGGTCGAGGGATTCATGGTTTTTTTCGACCTGATTAAGAGCATTTGTCCAATAAATCAGTTTGACGCGAAAAGCTTCCGGATCAGGAAGTTGCTCATGTGAAAATTCCTGAGCAGTCAGGTTTCCAGCTGTTGTTAGTAATAATAACAGTGCAGTAATTAAGTTATTTATTTTGGTTCTTAATTGCATTACGGCGTCTTTGCTCCTTTTGCAAAGAGCATACTGAACTATAAGACACATTAGGGCTACAACATTTGATCAAGATCATTGCAAGAATGCTATTCAGCGGTTAGTTTCCCGCATCGTGAATACATAAATGTGATGATTTCCTTATCTAGGGGGCTCAAAATAGTGAACTACCAGTCAAATGCTGATTCTGCAAAAAGTGCAGGTAAAACAGGCAGTAAAAACAATAACCGTCCGATGACAGGCAATGAAGCCATCGCTCGTGGAGCGTGGGAAGCTGGTGTCAGGGTCGGTGCAGCCTATCCAGGAACGCCAAGTACCGAAATTATGGAAAATTTGGCAACCTATCCGGTTGAAGATGTCAAAGCTCAGTGGTCAACCAATGAAAAAGTTGCCTGTGATGTGGCTATTGGCGCATCGTTTGCCGGGGCACGTGCCATGACATCCATGAAGCATGTTGGCATGAATGTGGCGTCTGATGCATTCATGTCCAAAACCTACATTGGTGTGAACGCTGGCTTGGTACTGATTGTTTGTGATGATCCGGGTATTCATAGCTCTCAAAATGAACAAGACTCTCGTTATTATAGTCGCTTGTCCATGATGCCTACACTGGAACCCAGTGACGCACAGGAAGCTCTGGATTTTACAAAGCTTGCTTTTGATCTAAGCGAACAGTTCGACACACCTGTTATGGTTCGTGGAACCACACGCCTTTCGCATACACGTTCTGCTGTACAAGTGAACGAACGTAATGATGTGCCTATGAGGGAATTCGTTGAGAATCCTGATAAGAACGTGATGATCCCGTCCAATGCCCGGACAGGTCATCCCAGACTGATTAAGCGTGAAGAAGCTCTTCAGGAATTTCTGAACTCATCAGATCTGACCCGTTTGGAAAAAGGCTCCTCCAAAATTGGCGTCATTACCCTTTCAACAGCCTATACCTATGTTAAAGAAGTTCTTCCGGAAGCCAACGTATTGAAGTTGGGTTGCTCTTACCCGCTACCGGATGAAACCATCAAGAAATTTGCAGATTCTGTTGATCGCTTGTTCATTGTTGAAGAACTTGAACCGATCATCGAAAAAGAAATTCTTGCTATGGGTATCAAAGTTGAAGGCAAGGAATTCTTCTCTCGCATGGGAGAGTTCTCTCCTGAATCTGTGCGCGATTCGTTCGTTCAAGCTGGTGTTTTAGAAGCCGAAGAAGATGCTGCGGATTGGGATGTCTACGCCCCGCCGCGTCCACCTGTATTGTGCGCTGGTTGTCCGCATATTTCTAGTTACATGTCCCTGCGTGGACTGGACGCCCGTGTTGCTGGCGACATCGGTTGTTACACACTGGCGGCTGTTAAACCGCTTAGCTCAATAGATACATGCGTAGCCATGGGCTCTAGCATTGGCAATGCAATCGGCATGGCAAAGGCTGGCGGTCAAGTCCGGCCAATCGTTGCCACCATTGGTGATTCAACCATGTTGCATTCCGGCATCCCGCCACTGATTGATGCTGTCTATAACAATGTAAACATCACAGTTGTGCTGCTGGATAACCATATTACAGCGATGACCGGTGGTCAGAACCACGCAGCAACGGGTAAAAACCTGGCGGGCGAAGAAACTCATCGAGTTGATTTCGCTGCATTGTTTGAGGCCATTGGAGTGCAGTGGGTTAAACAGGTCGATAGCTATGATCTTGGTGCCATGTTGCAGACTTTCCGTGAAGCCACCGAATTCAAAGGTGTCTCTGTGGTGATCTCTGATCGTCCTTGTGTTCTTGATCCGGTTAAGATCCGTGGCGAGACCATGATGGTGCGTTCAGAAAACTGCACGGCATGTCAGTCTTGCATGAACCTCGGTTGTCCAGCTATTGGCTGGAGCGACGAATGGTATGATGGTCATCATAAGGTTGAGATCAATGCAGAAGCCTGCATTGGGTGTTCCATGTGTGCACAGGTCTGTTCGACCAATTCTATCGTATCTGTCCCAAAATAATTTTTTAAGAGCAAGTAGATGAACGTGATTGAAAAAGACGCCGCGGCTATTGAGGTTACGACAGGTAATGACGTTAAAAACGTTTTGATTGTCGGAGTCGGTGGTCAGGGTGTTATTATGGTATCCAAAGTTCTGGCACTTATTTGTCAGGATCAAGGCCATAACGTAAAACAAAGCGAGGTCCATGGTATGGCCAAGCGTGGCGGGACAGTGTTCTCCCATGTTCGCTTTGGTGAAAAAGTCTGGTCGCCAACCATTCCCAAAGGCAAGGCCGATATCCTGCTTGCTATGGAATGGGCGGAAGGATTGCGTTGGCTTAATCACCTGAAAAAGAAAACCGGAACGTTGATCGCGGATACCCAGCATATTGTTCCGCCGTTTGCCTGTCTTGATCGGACACGCGGCGCCAGCTCCGGTTATACGACTCAGCTGCCCGGCGATATTCTTGAGAACCTGCATGATGGGTATGCTCTTGATGCCACAGGAATTGCTACCGAGATCGGAAACTTCAGGGTATCCAATACGGTATTGCTAGGCACGTTATCAGCCATTTTGGATTTCCCAGTTGAAATCTGGCGCAAGGTCATCAGTGAAATGGTGCCGCCAGCGACGATCGATCTGAACCTGAAAGCCTTTGATGCCGGACGGAGCTGGGTCGAAGAATCCCGCAAAGTTGGCAAGGCGCCTGAAGCCAAGCCTGAGAAGAAAGCTAAAAAACAAGCTCCTGCTCCGAAAGTAGATTCAAAGCCTGTCGATAAGGATTTCGAATTGGTTCTGACACCTGAATGGTGCAAGGGCTGTGATATTTGCGTCAAGGTCTGCCCGGAACGTTGCCTTATTCTCAACGCCGAGCACAAGGTCGAGCTGTCCAAGCCGGATGCCTGCACGGGTTGCCGAATTTGTGAATGGTTATGCCCGGACTTCGCCATCGACGTTGTGAAAGACGCCACCAAAACAAACCAAACATCTGCGAGCGCATAATGCAAAGTAAAGATACTCATAAAGACATTCAGGGCAACCATGCCTGCGCGCTGGGCGCTATTGCTGCCGGGTGCAAATTTTTTGCCGGTTACCCGATTACCCCGTCCTCAGAAATTGCCGAACGTATGTCTGTCGAGCTGCCAAAGAATGAAGGCACCTTTATTCAGATGGAAGACGAAATTGCTTCCATGGGGGCCGTTGTTGGTGCGTCCATGGGCGGTATTAAATCCATGACCGCGACCAGTGGCCCCGGATTTTCGCTGAAACAGGAAAACCTTGGTTATGCATCTGGTGCAGAAATTCCCTGCGTTGTGGTCAACGTAATGCGCGGTGGCCCGTCAACCGGAATGCCAACTCGCCCTGCACAGGGCGATATTATGCAGGCCCGTTGGGGAACCCACGGTGATCACGAAATCATTGTTCTGACCCCGGACTCGGTTCCTGAAATTTTCAGCGAAACTATTCGAGCCTTCAACCTTACGGAAGAATTACGTGTCCCGGTGATCGTTCTTTATGACGAAGTTCTTGGTCACCTGGTGGAAACGGTCGAGATGCCAAAGGAAGGCTCACTTGATCTGAAAACCCGTAAATTTGCGCAAAGCCCGGCAGAAGATTTCCTTCCTTATAAAGAAACTGATGACATGGTTCCTGAATTCCCGCGCCCTGGTGATGGATATCGTACCCACACGACGGGGCTGACCCATCAGGAAAACGGTTTTCCGACACAGGACCCAAAACAGGTTGATCGTATGATCAAGCGGATGTCCGGCAAGATGGACATGCACAAGGATGTTTACGAGTCCTGGGAAGCCCTTGAATGTGACGATGCGGACATTGTTATTTGTGCCATCGGTATTTCTGCCCGCGCTGCCCGCGGCGCTTTGAAATCACTTCGTGCGCAGGGACAAAAGGTTGGATTGTTCCGCCCCATTACCCTGTGGCCGTTTCCAGAAGATGCTTTAAAGGCAGCCACTAAATCAGCCAAGACGGTTCTGGTGCCAGAATTGAATGCTGGTCAGATGATTTTGGAAGTCGAACGTCATTGTGATGCTTCCACGAATGTTGTCGGGTTGAACCGAATTGATGGGGAACACATTGAACCCGCTGAAATTGAAGAAAAGATCAAGGAGCTTGTCAAATAATGGATAGTTCTAATAGCGCTGACAGCTTCAACATCCGTGATTATTTACGTCTCGAAATGTTCCCGCATTTCCTGTGTCCTGGTTGTGGACATGGTATTGCCATGCGCGCTCTGCTTTGGGCTGTGTATGAGCTGGATATCGACAAAGACAAAATCGCCATCGTTTCCGGTATTGGCTGTTCAGGTCGAATTGGAGCCTACGTTGACGCCAACACATTTCATACCACCCACGGCCGTCCACTGGCTTATGCCACAGGGTTGGCATTGGCGCGACCTGACCTGCATGTAATTGTTATTACCGGCGACGGTGACAGCCTTGCCATTGGTGGCAATCATTTAATCCATGCCTGTCGTCGTAATCTGAATATGACCTGCATGATGTTGAACAACGAAGTCTATGGCATGACCGGTGGTCAGGCATCGCCGACCACATCAGAAACACGTTATACCACCACGTCACAATCCGGCAGCATCGAGCCTGTATTTGATGCCTGCGCTCTGGCATCGGCTGCTGGTGCAAGTTTTGTCGGGCGTGAGGTCACAGTTCACACGCCGAACCTGAAAGACCTTTTGCGTGACGCACTTGATCATAACGGGTTCTCGTTTGTTGAAGTTCTGTCTGATTGCACCGAAGTATTTGGTCGCAAAAACAATCTGGGTGAATCACCGGAAATGATCCTCAGCCAGAAAAGTAAAATGCGCCCCAGTTCCTACGGTAGTGCAAATGGCAATATTGTGGACGAGCCCTTCCGCCCGACAACTTTACCGACGGGTATTCTTACGCACAAAGAGCGTGCGGAATATGGTGATACCTATCGCGCGCATGTAGAAAAGATCAGTGGGAGTGTTAAAAATGGATAATTTTGAAATTCGTTTTGGCGGAACCGGGGGGCAGGGCTTGCAGCTCAGCGCCAAGTTACTTGCTGATGCTCTCAGTATACAGGGCCTGAATGTTGCTCGCTCACAAAGTTACGAGCCAACATCGCGTGGCGGGATCAGTCGCGCCGATCTGGTTGTCAGCGAAGATAATATCGATTTTCCCTTGCTTTCCGAACTGGATTTACTGATTCTGCTGGATCAGCCGGCACTGGGTATTTCCTTGCCGTTGATGAAGAAGGGGGGCGTGGTTCTGGCTGATGACCGCCGTACCCAGGATATCCCGACAAAGGATTTGAAGGTTCACGTTCTACCATTAAGCGAGATGGCTCTTGCCATGGGTAATGAGCGTGTCACAAATATCATAGCCCTCGGCGCATTTGCCGGAATCAACGATTTGTGCGATTATGATATTCTTGAGCAAACCATTTCCAAGGGTGTTCCGCCACGGTTTCTGGAACTCAATCTGAGCGCCTTTGCTAAAGGGTATGAGTTAACGGCGGGCAGTGCTGCGAAAGTTGCCGCCGGGTAATTTAGGATAATAACTTGGATTTCAACCCTGCCTCTGCTGGAAAGAAGCCAACACCGCAGGAAGTGGCGCGTGCCATGTATGCCACGGATGTTGCGTCTCATGCCCTCAACATTACAGTTTCTGTGATGCAGGCAGGCCACGCACGTGCCCGGATGGTGGTTCGCGAGGACATGGTCAATACCCAAGGACTCTGTCATGGCGGGATGATATTTATGCTGGCAGACACGGCCTTTGCGTATTCCTGTAATTCCGAAAATAATGCAACAGTAGCCTCGGCGGCATCGATTACTTTCCTTCGCCCTGGGCGGGAAGGCGAAACCCTGACCGCCGAAAGTGTTGAACGCGCACGCGAAAAACGCAATGGCATTTTCGATGTGACTATCACGGGTGAAGATGGAAATACGGTTGCAATATTCCAGGGTGTATCGCGCGCTATCGGCGGGGAATCCGTTCCGGGCCTTGATCCAAATCGTAAAGACAGCAAAGACATTAAAGAGGCCGAAATAGTAACGTTACCTGATATTTTTTAGAGACTATTTGACGATCATTAGGGGGAAACCATGCACGTCGCACCACCAACCAAAGAAATGCTCGATCCAATTGAAAATGCAAGCCGCGATGAAATATCCGCGCTGCAACTGGAACGCCTTCAATGGAGCGTCCGTCATGCTTATGATAATGTGGAAGAATACCGTCGTTCGTTCGAGGATAAAGGCATTCACCCCGATGATTTGAAAACGCTTTCTGATCTGGCAAAATTCCCGTTCACGGGAAAGGAAGACCTGCGCCGCAACTACCCCTTTGGAATGTTTGCTGTGCCGCGTGAAAAGGTCGTTCGCATTCATGCTTCCAGCGGCACAACGGGCAAGCCTACCGTTGTTGGCTACACCGAGGCGGATATTAATAACTGGGCAGATTTGATGG
>JABJOR010000151.1 GCA_018664265.1 Rhodospirillales bacterium | reverse complement strand
CTTCCATGCTGACCCCGTTCAAAATTTGTCGAGGCCCATAATGGGTAACCAGATCACGAACTTCGATAACGGTTTGGGGAGATTGCGTGTTCATGAATTTCCCACCCTCAGCTCAGCGTCGCGATATAGGCAAACAGCATATCAGTTAGAACTATCGCCGAAATAGCCTGAACAACTGATCGGGTTGTGGCTTTGCCAACACCGTCAGCACCCCCGGTTACGGACGCTCCGTTAACGACACCGATGACTGCTATTAATAAGGCAAATAACAAGCTTTTGGTCATGCCATGCATCAGGTCTCCGACACTGAGAACGCTAATCACCTGATCAAAAAAACTGGAAATAGAAATGCCAAGCGTCGCATCAACATAAAGAGCTGCCGTAAACAGGCTGACAGCACCACTGAAAAAAGTAACCAACGGAATAATAATCACCATTGCGAAAATTGCCGGAGCAGCAAGAAACCGTATGGGCTGAATACCCATAACATGCAGCGCGTCCAATTCCTGGTTAATCCGCATCGTCCCGATACGTGCAGCCAGTGAGGACCCGGTTCGTCCAGCAATCAGAATACCTGAGATCAAGGGGGCAAATTCACGCACAACGGCAACGGCAATACCAAAAGTCACCTGGCTTTCCGCGCCGAAAATTTTCAAGGTGTAAATGCCTTGAATGGCGAGCATGACCCCGATTGCTCCGTTTAACATGATTAAAATTGGTAAAGCCTGAATACCGGATTCAATCATCTGTACAACGACGGAGCCAAGCCTTACAGGTTGGCGATATTTTCGTCCCATAACCAACCAGAATATGCTCTGGAATATGACCATGGCGCCACTGCCAACTTCTTCAATGGCCGCAACGGTTCCGCGTCCGACTCGATCAGCCGTACGAACAAAATAATTAGAGGGATTGGAGGGAGTTTCGCTCACCAGAATTCCTCAAAAATTTATTATTCTCAATGTCATTTCAGGCTTCCAGCGCATCGCTGATGGAGCCACAAATCGTAAACACCTTGTCCAGACGAGCAAGCTCCAGAACGCGGCGAGCGCTATCTGATACAGAGACCAGAATAAACTTATGGTGCTCAGTCTTGGCTTTTTGGAAGGATTCAACCAGCGAGGCAACGCCTGACGAGTCAATATAGTCAACAGCAGACAGATCGACCAAAACAGCCATTCCTTTGCCAACGGCTTCCAGCAAGGCTTTGCGTGCTTCGGGAGAGCTTTGTAGATCGATATCACCTTCAAAAGAGATGATAAGAGCGCCGCTTTCTTCTCTTGTTTCGCTTTTCATTTAATCGTGCCTTATTTTTATGTGTTTTCGGCTTAAAATTAAGATTGAGAATGTTTAACTTATTATTTTTATCATACGCAGGATATTACCACCTTCTTCCGACAAAGGAAGGTATTCTACAGAATTCATAACTTGATTCATTAAATGAGTTCCCAACCCACCAGGACGCACATCATCCAAATCCCTTGGCTTTATAGTTGCAGGGTCAACATGAGGGGCCTGATCACGAACTTCAATGATCAGATTATCCTCGTCGCTGAAGAGCACAATTTCCATTGTACCATCATGTTTTCCACCATAGGCATAGCGGATAACGTTCTGACAAGCCTCATCTACGGCCAAAATCAAATCCTGAATGACTTCATTGGAGAAACCAAGGCTCTTTGCTCCATCAGTAACCATAGACCGGATCATTCTCAGACGTTCAGGTGAAGAGTTGGTTGTAAGGGATGCAAATTGTTGGCGATGAGATGCGTCTCCCACAGCCTTTTCCCCAACGGTTGGATCATTGTCTTCACTGACTGGTCTTTTCAAAAGATCATCAGCTATACCAAGAACGGTCAGGTCATCTCGTAAGGCAATACCGCTCCCAAAAACACTGGCAACGATTCGTTCCAATTGCAAATTGATACTCTCGGTTGAGGACTCATCAATGATTTTTTGAACGCCATCGACACCGAGCTCAACACCGTCTTCCACATAACCTTCTGTGACGCCATCGGTGAAAAGATAAAAGGCTCCACCATCCAGGTCTATAGTGGTGACGGGAAAGCCGTTCTCCCAGGAAAAGTCATCAACAATGCCGAGCGGTGGGGCTTCGGCTGCAATGGCACGATAGTTTCCCTGAACATCTCGCACCAGCGGCGGCTCATGCCCGGCATTGGCAATGCGCAGTCGCCCGGTTGTGGGATCAAAAATTCCACCCACCATAGTCACGAACATACCGCGCGTAGAGGTCTCGCAAATTTCTGTATTAATCCTGCCCAGTAACCGTCCGGGATGCTCGATTGTCTTGGACAGACAGCGAAACAGGCTGGACGTCTTCGCCATCAACAAGGCGGCGTTCATTCCCTTGCCGGATACATCACCAAGGTTAAAGACGATACGCCCGTCTTCCAGCTCAAAATAGTCAAAGAAATCTCCTGAAACTGTCCGCGCCGGGATGTTACTGCCCCAGACAGGCAGGCCCTCATTTCCGCTAGGAAGCAATGATCTCTGAATTTCAGCAGCCAGCTCCAACTCACGCGCAACACGTTCCTGTTCCACGAGCTTTTCAGCCATTCGAGCGTTGACAATGGCAAGGGCTGCCGAGCTTGCAAGCGTAGACAACAAGGTCAGATCAGAAGTATCAAAAAGGCCATCACCGCTGCTTTTGTTGATCAGCTCAATAGCACCGATACAGTTTCCTTTTACGCTCAAAGGCGCACACAAGATCGAACGTGTCACAAAACCGGATTCATCATCTACGCCTTGATGAAAGCGAGTGTCATTTGTGACATCCCGGACAATCTCAGTGGCAATGTTTTGCACACAATGTCCGACAATCCCCTGATCAGCACCAATTTCCACCCCGACAATATCGACATCACCATAACAGGCATGGCAATATAAATGCGTTTCATCGTCATCGAGCATAAATAGCGAGCCAGCCTCAGCCCCGACATACTTGGCAATATGTTCAACCGCATACTGGAGCGATGCTTCTATGTCTTGCGTCGCAGCAAAAGTCTGCCCCATATCTGCCAACAACGTCAAAATATCTTTCGTTGTTTCCGTTTCCCGGGTGACAATATCGTTCAGTTGGTCATCCATTTATCTCGCATTCCCCTTATGATGCCCGAACTTTAACGTAACTGCCGGGGGCATCTTCCAACGCTTTTAATTTACCCTTGCCGGGCACACGCGCTTTCACGCTGCCTCCGGCCTGTTTTCCCACCCATTTTTGCCAGTCATTCCACCAGGACCCTTCATGCTGTTTTGCCTTTTCAAGCCAGACTTCCGGGTCAGATGGTAGGCTGTTATTTGTCCAGTATCCGTATTTCTTGGCTTCCGGCGGATTAATGACACCGGCAATATGGCCTGAGCCAGACAACACAAACCTCTTGGACCCGGAATAGATATTCGTGGCAGCATAGGTGCTTTTCCATGGCGCAATATGATCATCAATTGTTGAGACCCAATAGACGGGAACATCAATCTTGCTCAAATCGAGCCCTACCCCATCTAACGTTACACCGCCAGGATCGCACAATTTATTCCCCAGATACATTTCCCGCAGATAAAAACTGTGCATCATATTTGGCATGCGCGTGCTGTCAGAATTCCAGTACAGCAAGTCAAAGGCTATAGGCTCCCGACCCATCAAATAATTGTTTATCACAAAAGACCAGATCAGGTCATTATCGCGCATCATATTGAAGACCTGGCTCATATGGGAACTCTCAAGATATCCCGTTTCAAGCATATGCTCTTCCAGAAGTCCGATTTGTTCCTCATCAATGAATACCCCCAGCTCGCCAGGGTCACTGAAATCAACCATAGAGGTGAAGAAGGTAGCGGATTTAGCCCTTTTGTCGCCTTTATCAGCCATATAAGCGAGTGTGCAGGCCGTTAATGTGCCGCCAATGCAATATCCGATAAGATTGACTTCCGCCACTCCCGTGACCTGCTCAATTGCATCAATAGCAGCCAAGGGGCCTTCCAGCATGTAATCGTCAAAGGTCTTGCTCGAAAGATTCTCATCAGGATTAACCCAGGAGATCACAAAGACTGTGTGCCCCTGATCAACGGCCCATTTGATAAAAGAATTCCGGGGCTGAAGATCGAGAATATAAAATTTATTAATCCAGGGAGGGACGATCAATAGAGGACGCTTCGCCACTTTTTCTGTGGAAGGCGTATACTGGAGTAGCTGCATCAACTCATTTTGATAAATCACCTTGCCTTTTGAGGTCGCAATATTCTCACCGGGGGTAAAGGCATCTTGATCAGACATGGAGATTTTAAGCTCGCCCTTACCCTTTTCAAGATCGTTCAACAAATTATCGAACCCCTTGAGTAAACTTTCCCCATTGGTCTCCGTAGCTTCGCGCATGACTTTTGGATTGGTCAGGGCAAAATTGGTTGGAGACAGGGCATTTACAAATTGCCGGGTATAGAAATTCACCTTATCCGATGTGTTCTTATCCAGACCATCAACATTACGCACCGATGAATAAATCCAGTCTGATGTCATCAAATAGGATTGCTTGATAAAATCGTAGATAGCATCCTCGGTCCAGGATTCATCCTTAAAGCGTTTTTCTGCTCTGTCCTGAGGTCTTACAGCTTCAAAATCTTCCCCCGCCATTCGACGCGCTGTCTGGCCCCACAATTCAGTATATTGCTGCCACAATTTTGTCTGGGCTTCTAGTAATCCAGCCGGATCAGAAAACATCTTGCCCGCAAGATCCATGAAGGCTTTACCCACAACCACAGGGTCGGAAACCTGATAGCCATCAGATTCAACCTGACGTTCCATAAAAGCCTGTGCAATACTTTGTGAGCGTTCACAAAAGCTGCGATAAGCCTCAACCATTTCAGCTTGTTGATCAGTGGGTGTTTTCTGTTCTTGATTATCTGACATTAACTTCTCTCCGAAACTCTCATAAGAATAACCACCCTCTGGAAGAGAGACCAGCATAGACATGCCATATGCATAACATAACTGTGATTTGAAAGAATACTAAAACGGCAATACCATTGATATATCAACGAAGGGTGTATTAATGGAAAATGCCAAAAGGCTGAAAATCGGAATCACAGGCATCATCGGAACTGCAATTTGCTGCTTTACGCCAGTACTGGTTTTTATCCTTGGCGCTATCGGGCTCACAGTAGTTGTCAGGTGGCTGGATTATATTCTATTTCCGCTAATGGGCTTGTTTATGATCTTAGTTATAACAACAATCGTGAGACAAAGAGGGGCGAAATGAACACAGTACTAACGGGGCTTATTACCTGTCCTGAATGTAATCAGCAAACCCGTGAACCTATTCCGGAAGATGCTTGCCTGTATTTCTTTGAATGCCCCGAATGCAAAAAAGTCATCAAGGCATTGCCGGGTGATTGTTGTGTATTTTGCTCTTACGCTGATATACCATGCCCCTATAAATGAAATACAGGTAAAAGCAGGGAACGGCATGTTAGACGCCGAAAAAGACAAGGCTTTCAGGGCCAGCGCGAATGAGGCCGCCAACTTCTTCAATCAGGGACACAAAACGACAGCTAAAGATTTGGCATGTAATGTTCTCGATCAGTTTCTTAATGACGAAGATATGGAAGTTAAGGACTGCAAAGTCCTGGATATGCTTTGTGTTATTCTTGAGAACACAAATGGGTATGTTCATTCCTTAGCCGCCTTCAGGCGCATAGCACAACTTAACAATGTCGCTCCATTCGAGAACGGTTTTTACTTTTTCCGGTCCCTGGAAATGAGTGAAGATGGTGCGCAACTTAGCGATTTCCAACCGAAGCTGTCCCCAGATCAACTGGGCCGACAGATCATGATTGCCTGCATCCCAAAATCCGGTTCCACTTTTCTTTTTAATACGCTTAGCATTGCGACAAGATTTGAGAGAAGAAAGCTGTGCCTTAACTATTCAAATGAAGAGAACCTGCTCTATCCACCGTTCATGGAGCGCTCTGCATGTGCAGACACTGTGGCGCAGGAACACCTTCGTGCATCTCCTCAGAACATAGCTCTCATTCAGGCTTACAGCACCACTACTGTAGTTCTTGTACGCAATATTTTTGATAGCTTGATCAGCATGCG
Source organism: Rhodospirillales bacterium (assembly GCA_018664265.1). Lineage (GTDB taxonomy): Bacteria > Pseudomonadota > Alphaproteobacteria > Rhodospirillales > Casp-alpha2 > JABJOR01. The sequence goes on along the minus strand of JABJOR010000151.1, from coordinate 3,079 downwards.
CGACATGTTGTTGAAACCTGAAACAGGAAGCACCACCACGTTTTTTACCAATGAGCTAGCAGCCATGGACGAGGAAACTCAACTGGATGCCACGATTGATAAATGGGCGCATTGGCAACTGGAGTTTTATGCGTCCTGGGTCAGGGTTCTTTCTGCAAACAGAGTATCCGGCTATGTACTGACCTACGAGCAATTGATAGAAAACAAAGCAAGCTCAATCATCGATATTGCCAAATGTGTCGACGTACCTCTAACGCATGAACAAGCTGAACAGGCTATCATTCAAACCGAAGGCGACGCCTATCTGAGCAGAATAAATCAAGGAATTTCTGGCCGTGGAACGGAACTAATGAACCAGCGCCAAATTGATAAAATTAAATCAATGGTTCGGTATTACCCGGATATCGATTTCACGCCTCTTGGTTTATAAAACAAAAGGCCACCACCGAAATATTCGATGATGGCTTTTTGTATTTAGTCAGTGCTTTAGTCTATGAAGGGAATACGTAGTCCGAACTGCCCCACCAGTAGACACTGCAAAACAGAAAAATCCAGACCACATCCACAAAGTGCCAGTACCATGCTGCGGACTGAAAACCAACGTGGGCTCCTGGTGAGAAGTCACCATTCTTAGCCCGCATGTAGCAAATGCCGAGGAAGACTGTTCCGACGATCACATGGAAACCATGGAAGCCCGTTGCAAGATAAAAGGCTGATCCATAAATGCCGTCTGTTATGGCGAAGCTGGCATGAACATATTCATAAGCCTGTAAACAGGTGAACAAGATGCCAAGTCCAATTGTCACCAACAATCCAAGCTTCAGAGATTTTCTGTTACCAGCATTCAGGGCGTGATGTGCCCAGGTTAGTGTTGCACCGGATGTCAGCAGAATAAGTGTATTCAAAAATGGCAGGTCCCATGTTGCCAGGGGAACAATATCCACAGGAGGCCAGACTTCGTGGGCTGTTTTACTGATGGCAGGAACTGTGCTGCTAAACCATGCCCAGAAAAATGCGAAGAAGAACATCACTTCCGATGCAATAAACAGCATCATGCCCATGCGCAAGCCGTGCTTTACTTCCTCAGAATGATTAGCCGATTCGTTGCCTTCTTTGGCATTGGCTTCGCGAACAATATCACGGCCCCACATATAAAATGTTACCAATATCAGGGCAAACCCTGGAACAGTGGCTAGCAAGGATGACCCATGCATATACATAATGCTGCCTATGGCTGTTACCAATGCAGCACTTGCACCAACAATAGGCCAAGGGCTGGGGTCAACCATGTGATAAGGGTGTGTTTTAGCTTCACTTGACATCTATTGGGTCTCCCAACATTGCAGTTTTAGATTCATCTTCAGAATCACGAGATGGATAGAATGTATAAGACAGGACGATATCGGTAAGATTTCTCGTGTTCGGATCATCTGCTATGGCAGGATCAATAAAGAATGATACAGCCATGGGCATTTCTTCACCGGACTCCAGCCTTTGCTCTGTAAAACAGAAGCAATCGATTTTGGATACGTATTGTGCTGCCTTGAACGGTGTCACATTGAATGCTGCCGTTCCGGTAACAGCTTCTACACCTGTGTTTTTTGCCCGAAATATAGCCAGAGATTCTTCCCCAAGCCGCACGTTAACGGAGCCTGTATCGGGTCGAAATGTCCAGTTCAGAGCAGAGTTTACGTTTGCATCAAGGGCAACAGAGATAATTTGATCGCTGGCACCAACATTTTCAGATGACATAACAACGTTTATTTTCGGTGTCCCACCATAGCCGGTTACGGAACAAAATAATTTGTAGAGTGGTACCGATGCATAAGCCAGGCCCAGCATACCAACAGCCAGACCAGCCATCAGAAGCCCAACGCGTGCGTTAAGCGAGTCTACTTTCTGATGCTGGTCTTTGTTGGTGGTCATGAGCACATCTTTTCCTGATTACTCAGCCGGAGCTTTGGTTGTCATATCAGGCATTTGCTCATGGGTATGGAAAGGTGCTGGACTATCAACAGTCCATTCCAGCGTGGTTGCACCTTCGCCCCATGGGTTTGCAGGTGCAGCTACAGCATCCTTGAATGCCTTCCAGATAACTACAAAGAACAAGACTGTTCCGACAATGGTTATCAGGGCTCCGATGGAGCTGACATAATTCCAGCCTGCGTAAGCTTCCGGATAATCAGGAATTCTGCGTGGCATGCCTGCCATCCCCAGGAAGTGTTGTGGGAAGAACAAGACATTGACACCGACGAAGAAAACCCAGAACTGTAACTGTGCCAAACCTTCGGAATACATATAACCCGTCATCTTTGCGAACCAGTAATAGAAGCCTGCAAACATAGCCAGAATAGCTGCAATCGCCATCACGTAATGGAAGTGGCAACCACGAAATAGGTATCATGGAAAGCAAGGTCCATACCTGCATTGGCCAATGTAACCCCGGTTACGCCACCAAGGACGAACAACCAGATAAAGCCAAACGCATACAGCATGGGCGCTTTAAAGGTAATGGAGCCACCCCACATGGTAGCAAGCCAACTGAAAATCTTGATACCTGTAGGCACAGCAATAACCAAAGTAGCCGCTGTAAAGTAAGCCCGGGTATCAACATTCAACCCGGTCATGTACATATGATGCGCCCAAACGACAAAGCCAACAACGCCAATGGCAGACATAGCATAAGCCATGCCGAGGTAGCCAAAGATAGGCTTCTTAGAAAATGTGGAAACGATTTCGCTGATGATGCCAAAAGCCGGAATGATGATGATATAAACTTCTGGGTGGCCAAAGAACCAGAACAAATGTTGCCAGAGAAGTGGATCACCACCGCCTTCTACAATAAAGAATGACGTCCCAAAGTTTCGATCTGTCAGCAACATGGTAAGAGCGCCAGCCAGAACCGGCAGAGCCAACAATAGCAAGAAAGCTGTAACCAGAATGGCCCAGACAAACAGCGGCATACGGTGCAGGGTCATGCCCGGTGCGCGCATATTGAAAATAGTGGTAATAAAGTTTGCCGCACCAAGGATGGAAGAAGCACCAGCCAGATGGAGGCTCAAAATACCAAGATCAACGG
>JABJOR010000150.1 GCA_018664265.1 Rhodospirillales bacterium | reverse complement strand
CGGGTCACCATGGATAACGCCAAACCCGTAGAATGGCTTATACCACGCCCGAAACATATTCATGGCAAGCGTGTTGCGAACCTCTAGTGGAGCATCTTTGAATTCCAGCAACGACCGACCTTCCAGCCATGTCATGCTCAACAATCGACCGGAAGACAGTTCTTCAATCGGGGTTGGTACATGAACGCCGGACTCAGTGCTCAGCATATGGGCGTACAGCTTCATCTGTCTGGCTTCGCGATAGTAATCCAGCTCTTCCCGCAATCGCTCTGACAGCTCGACATGGATCTGGGTAGGGTCGATGGCATTGTCGTATCGTTTGTATATGGCGAACGCCAACTTCAACTGACGCAGATCGGCCTCAACCACCGATGCCATATCAGGGTATTGCAATTTACAGGCTAGCTCCTGACCATTTTTATCCAGACCCCGGTGAACCTGCCCCAGTGAGGCCGCCGCCGCCGCTTCGCGATCAAAGCGCTCGAACTTTTCTTGCCAATCATTTCCTAATTCGCTTGCCATGCGCCTGCGCACAAAATGCCAGCCCATAGACGGTGCATTGTGTTGTAACTGGACAAGCTCTTGGGTGAATTCTTCAGGTAACAAATCCGGTACAGTGCTGAGAATTTGCGCGACTTTCATTAGCGGCCCTTTCAGGCCACCCAGGGCATCCTTCAAATCGGTCGCAGCAATCAGAGGCTTGTCAGGGTCCTTACCGAAGACCTTGCTGCTGGCCGCGCGCACCGCGACACCGCCAACAACCCGCCCCACTTTGGCATAGCGTTTTACCCGCTGCCCCAATCGGTCACTCTCATGGTCTTTGGTGCCATCCTTTGACATGGTTACTCTTCAAGTTGATCGATAAGGGTAGAGATTACATTCAGGCCCCTGCCCCAGAATTCAGGATCACTGGCATCAAGGCCAAACGGTGCCAGCAATTCCTTATGACGCAGAGTTCCACCTGCACCTAACATATCAAGGTACTTGGCCTGGAACCCCGGATGCCCATTTTCAAACACAGAGTACAAGGAATTAACCAGACAATCACCGAATGCATAGGCATACACATAAAATGGTGAATGAATAAAGTGCGGGATGTAGGCCCAGTAATGGCGATAGTCATCATCAAAATTAAACGACGCACCCAGACTTTCTCGCTGGATTTGCATCCAGATATCACCAAGACGATCTGCGGTTAATTCACCTTCGGCACGTTCTGTATGAACAGCCGTTTCAAACTCGTGGAAAGCAATTTGGCGAACCACCGTATTCATCATGTCTTCAATTTTGCCGGCAATCATGATCTGACGACTCTGGTGATCTTTTTCGTTTTCCAGCATGGATTGGAACGTCAGCATTTCACCAAACACAGAAGCCGTTTCTGCAAGCGTTAAGGGCGTATCAGCCATCAGTGTTCCACGAGGTGCGCTGAGCACCTGATGCACACCATGGCCCAGCTCATGAGCAAGCGTCATTACATCACGCGACTTGCCATGAAAGTTCATCAAGATATAAGGATGCGCGGAAGGCACCGTGGAATGTGAAAATGCACCAGAGTCTTTTCCGGCACGGGGGCCAGCATCAATCCAGTTGTGTTCAAAAAAATCACCTGCGATATCAGACATGCTAGGCTCGAATGCGCGGTAAGCATCAAGTACTGTTGTACGCGCCTGATCCCAGGTAAATTTTTGCACGGTCTGCATTGGCAAGGGAGCATTTCGATCCCAGTAATTCAACTTTTCAACACCAAACCACTTTGCTTTCAAAGCATAATATCGGTGGGATAATTTTGGATAAGAATCCCGAACAGCCGAGACCAATGCATTCACAACGTCATCTTCAACCTGATTGGCCAGATTACGGCTCGCCATCGGGGTCTCGAACGACCGCAAGCGGTCCTCGATTTCCTTATCCTTTGCCAGCGTATTGGTGACCAGAGAAAACAGACGCACCTTTCCGGTCAAATGTTTGCCAAGTGCCTTTGCAGCGCGTTTGCGAATTTTTCCATCGCTGTCTGATAACCTGTCCAGCGTATCAGCGAGGGTCATTTTCTTCGGCTCGCCCTTAACCTTGATGCGCATGTCCACCATGGTTTCATCAAACAGGCGTGACCACGCCGAACGTCCGGTTACAGACTTTTGATGCAGAACCTGCTCAAGATCATCACTCAATTGATGAGGGCGATTTAATCTGACATCGTGTAGCCATGGCCCATAATGGGCAACACCCTGATCATTAAACCAGGCGTCAAATGTAGCGTCATCCGTATTATTGATTTCAAGTTCAAAAAATATGGTCTGTGTGGATATATCCGTAATTTGCTCAGTAATACTTTGATAGAATTTCGCAATATCAGCATTTCCGGCATCTGCGGCATATAGCAGTTGGGCGTAGCTGATCAGTTTATGCATGATGTG
>JABJOR010000149.1 GCA_018664265.1 Rhodospirillales bacterium | reverse complement strand
TCCAGCCATAATGTATTAATACGCATGACTGGAGATAAGCGTATGGATAATAACGAGTCGGAAGAGACCTTGACGATGCAGGACCCACATAGTCTTGCCGGGGGAAGAGACAACAGGCTGGAAATCGCCATTGGCGGTGAAGTTAAGCAATTTCGTCGTCAGCAGGGTATGACTGTTGCGGAGCTTGCGAAAAGTGCTGGTGTCTCAACGGGCATGCTATCAAAAATCGAAAATGGTATTACATCCCCATCGCTAAGCTCATTGCAGGCATTGTCACGGGCCTTACAGGTTCCTGTTACGGCATTTTTCAGAAAGTTTGAAGAATCTCGTGAGGCAACGTTTGTGAAATCCGGGGAAGGCCTCAAGATTGAGCGCCGTGGGACCAGAGCTGGCCATCATTATGAATTGCTGGGTCATAGCGCCGGTAAAAGTGTGTCTATGGAGCCATACCTCATTACATTAACGGAAGAATCAGATGTTTTTCCGTTATTCCAACATGAAGGCATTGAATTTATTTATTTGCTTGAAGGACGGGTTTCATATCGTCATGGTGATCAGGTCTATGATCTGGGGCCGGGAGATTCGATCTTTTTTGATGCGGATGCTCCCCATGGGCCGGAAGTCCTTAAAGAGCTTCCAATCCGGTTTCTTTCCGTCATTTCATACAAGCGCCAAGACAGCATAGAATAATTCATTATAATTTAAAATAATTTTCATCTCAGTAAACATCGTTAACTGAGGTTGATTATTTTTATTTCTTTCTCTATGATGCTTCCAAGATTATTTCCAAGAGTATTACGTCATCATAAAAACGGAAGGCGGCAGTCATGTGCGGAATCGCAGGAATTCTATTTAAAGGGGATCATCGTAATCTGACAGCGGGTCAGGCATTGATTAATATGCTTGATGGATGTCAGCATCGTGGCCCTGATTCAACGGGCTATGCTCTGTACCACGAAACTAAGGACGGCGAGCTTCGTTTGCGCTTTCTGGTTGGTGAAGGAATGGAGGCCGCTGAAACAGTAGAGCGAATTAAAGAAAAATTTGCTGAGTGGAAAGCGGAAGTCGTTACGGAAGAATCCACGGGCCTTAATCATACATTCACAGTTCGCTTTGATGGTGATGTACAGAAGTTCTCCTACGCTATGGAGCATGTTGCAAAACTGTTTTCCATTGGTGAAAGCCTGGACATTATAAAAGACATCGGCGGTGCCCACGATGTTGATAAGATTTATGATGTGAATAGTTTCAATGGAACACACGGCCTTGGTCATGTTCGCCTTGCAACTGAATCCGATGTGAAACCGGAAGCAGCTCATCCATTTTGGGCCACCGGGTTTGCCGATGTTGCCATCGTTCACAATGGTCAGATCACCAATTACTATAAAATGCGTCGGCGACTCGAAAAGCGTGGATTTGAATTCCATACTGAAAATGACAGCGAGCTGGTTGCAGTTTATCTGGCAGAAAAACTAAAGCTCGGCCATTCACTGGATGAAGCTCTCAAACAGTCTATCGATGACCTTGATGGAACGTTCTCATTCCTGGTTTCGACCAAGGACCAGATCGGTTACGCCAAGGACCGCCTGGCCTGTAAGCCAATGGTCAAGTTCGAAGACGACGACATTATTGCTATTGCATCGGAAGAAGTCTCGCTTAACAGATTGTTTCCGGGAATGGCCCTTAACACAATGGAACCACCGCCAGGGACGTATCAAACATGGCACAGATAGACTTAAGCGCAATTTCAGTTACCGAAGGCAATAGACTGATCCGGCAATATGCCGAAGAAGGTTTGGATGTCGAGGTGCTTAACCCCGATGCACGCCATCATATTGGTGTTGGCGTAACAGACCCTGTTAACATCCACATCAAGGGCTCTGCCGGGTATTTTTGCGCGGGATTGAGCGATGGACCGAACGTTGTTGTCGATAGCAACGTGGGTTGGGGTTTTGCCGATAATATGCTGCAGGGCTCTGCCGTCGTGCGCGGAAATGCCGGGGCGATTGCCGGTGTTGCCATGCGTGGTGCCGAAGTGGTGGTTCATGGAAATCTCGGCTCACGCGCCGGGCAGGTCATGAAAGAAGGCACATTATGTTGTGCTGGAAGCGCCAACTTTATGGCTGGCTATATGATGTACGGTGGACGAATTATCATTTTGGGTGATTCCGGTGACAAGGTCGGTGAAGATCTTACAGGCGGTAGTATCTATTGCGCTGGTAAAATCCAGGCGCTTGGATCAGACGCGGAGCTGACAGACCTTCCGGCTGATGAGCTGGAATCCATTATGGAATTCCTAGATCGTTATGAAATTCCTTTCAAGGGAACGTTCCAGAAAATTCAAAACGCGGGCAAGTCCCTGCGCTATGGAACGATTGAGCCACGGGTTCGCAATATTCCATTTCACACTTTTACCAGTGGCTCCGACTACTGGAATGTGAAGGTTCAGGAAGACATCCATGTAAAGGCACAGATTGGCCGTTACCGTATTCGCGGCTATGGCGCTGCGCGCTCCATCCCGCATTTGGGTGACATTGCCTTCCGTAAGGATTTGGGCGATCTGAATGCCCGTAAGGGTGCCGTGGACCGGGTTAATATGTACACGGAAATTGGCGGCGACAAGGGTGCCAATCCATTGAAGCTGTCCATGCCTCTGGTTATCGCACCCATGAGTTATGGCGCGCTGTCCAAATCAACCAAGGTTGCTTTGGCAATCGCTGCCGGTATGTCCAAGATTTCGGAAAACACTGGTGAAGGCGGAATGTCTAACGAGCAGCGTGAGGCTTCTGATCAGTTGATGTATCAGTGCCTTTCCGGTCGTCTCGGTTGGAACATTCATGATATGAAACGTTCTGATGCGCTTGAGATTTATATCTCTCAGGGTGCCAAACCGGGTCTGGGCGGTCAGCTTATGGCTGCGAAAGTCACCAAGGAAATCGCTGAAATTCGCGGTATTCCGCAAGGCATTGATTTGCGTTCTCCATCACGTCACCCAGACGTTCTGGGCGCGGATGATCTGGTTATCAAGATCGAAGAATTCCGCGAAGCAACGGATTACAAGTTGCCAGTTTCGGTGAAACTCGGTGCGGGTCGTGTTCGAGATGATATCAAGATCGCCATGAAAGACGGCTTTGACTTTGTCGAGCTTGATGGCTTGCAGGGCTCAACCGGTGCCGCTGGTAACGAAGTTTTGGAATTTGTTGGAATTCCAACATTGTCGGCTATTCAGGAATCCCTTGATGCCTTGAAAGAAATTGACTGCGAAGGTCAGCTTCAAATTGTCATCATGGGCGGTGTTAAAGATGGTGTTGATGCGGCTAAGACGCTTGCTCTTGGTATGGACGCCGCAGCCGTTGGAACGGGTGCGCTGATTGCGGGTGGCTGTATTGCCTGCATGCAGTGCCATGTTGGTAGCTGTGTTGTCGGAATTGCTACGCAAGACCCTGTCCATGAAGGTCGCTATGACACGCAGGCAGAGGCCAGAAATATTCATCGTTATCTGGAAAGCATGCGTTGGCAGATGGCAGCCATTGCCGATGCCCATGGCTACACGGATATTAAACAGTTATGTCGTGATGATCTGGTGGCTTTGACACCGGAAGCGGCAGAAATCACCGGCCTTCCATATGAGCCCGGTTACCGTAGCGAACAAGCTGCGGCAGCAGAATAAGGAGACCGGAAATATGTCTGAAGATATTTATAATATTGACCGTATCAAACCCGGTGCTGCTCCTGAAGGCTTTCAGGATGATATTCAAAAAGAACATTATGTTCCGGCTCCCTGTCAGGTCGCCTGCCCGGTTGGCACGGATGCACCGTCATATATCGGTTTTATCTGGGAAGATAAATTTGAAGAAGCCTTTGAAGCGATTACGGCAACCAATCCGTTCAGCTCCATTTGTGGACGCGTTTGTGATGCGCCATGCGAGCCAGCTTGTCGGCGTGCTGACAGTGATGGCCCTGTCGCCATTCGTAATTTGAAACGTTACGTCATGGACAAGCTGGGCAGTGATTTTCGCTTGCCAGCATCCTCAGTCACACAAAGCAAAACAATTGGCATTGTCGGTTCAGGCCCTGCGGGTCTGACGGCGGCTCAGGGTCTTGCCGAAGCCGGATTTGAAGTTCATGTCTATGAGTTAACCAAACATCTTGGCGGCATGATGACCTGGGGAATTCCTGAATTCCGCTTGCCTAAGGGAATTATTGAAGAAGATATCTCCCGTATGTTGGACCAAAACCCTGGTATCAAGGTTCACCTTGAAACCCCGCTGGGAGAAGATGGCGTTACACTTGATGAGCTGAAAAGCCGTCATGACGCCGTTCTGCTGAGCATTGGTGCATGGCAAGGCAAGAACATGAAAGTGCCTGGCGATGACGATGCCCGTGTTATTGATGGTGTCGCATTCCTGCGTCAGGTCAATGATGGCGAACGTCCTCCTATGCCGGAAGTCGTTACTGTTGTTGGTGGTGGCGATGTTGCTATGGATGCCTGCCGCGCCGCTTTGCGCCTACCCGGTTGCAAAGAGGTCAAAGTGATTTATCGTCGTGGCCCGGATGAAATTCCCGCGCGTAAGGAAGAACTGGAAGGCGCTATCAAGGAATCCATCGAGGTTACCTACAACGCACAACCAGTGGAGATCGTCGCCGAAGACGGTGGTCTCAAACTGCGCTGTGTGCGCACGGAACTCGGTGAACCTGATGAAGATGGTCGCGCTCGCCCCCATAATATCGAGGGCAGCGAATACGACATCGATTGTGGCATGGTCATCATGGCCGTTGGTCAGAAAGCTGAATCTTCCCATCTGGAAGAAAAAGGTCTTATGGAATGGGATCGGGTTAAAACCGATTGGAATTCCATGAAAACCGGTGATGATAAAGTGTTTGCGGCTGGTGATGGTGCCTTTGGTGGCTCTACCATCGTTATGGCGATGCAGCACGGTCATCGTGCAGCGTATTACATCAAGGCGTTCCTGGATGGCCGGGCAAATCCTGTACCGTACAGAACACCTATGCGCACACGCGCGGTGCCTGTTGCACAAGACGAAAAGTGGGAATTCTACAATAAGTTTGAGCAGGATTTCCACGGTGTCGGTGTAGAGCCTGCTGAATTCACAGAAGTCGAATCTACTTACAGCAATGAAACAGCCCACTGTGAAGCGGCGCGTTGTTATCGTTGTGATGTGGAAACCGGTGCTTCTGATTATTCCGTCAGCAATCGCGAAGATATCTTTGTGATGGCGCGTACGGCACCAATGGACGAACGGACACAGGCCGCGATTTTGGATAAACGCCTGCTGACCCGTGAAAACCCATATCCTGAAGGCTCAAGGCCCATGTTTGATGACTTGGTGTTCTTGCCTGCAAACCTATCGCGTCTGGTGATCGATCCTTACCGTGATGCCTGTAACGTCAGAACTTCTATTGCAGGCAAGTTGACAACAGCGTCTCCGTCCTTGATTTCGGGCTTTGATGAAGCCCCTGATGAAGTTCGCGAAGATGTTGCAAAAGGCATTATTGAACACGGCAGTGCCTATGTTGGAAAACGCGCCTTGCCGGGTGGCGAGCACTGGATTCAATTGCTTGGTGCTGGTGATACACCGGATGCATCCGCCTCAGGTTACCTTGCTCTGGATAGTTCTGCTGACTTTGCAGCTATCAAACAAGCGGCTGGCGACAAGAAGCTCTCAGGTGTTGTGGCCCGTTCCGAAGGTTTGGAAGCAACGATTGTCAAAGCCCTTGAGGCTGAGCTGGACATGATG
>JABJOR010000015.1 GCA_018664265.1 Rhodospirillales bacterium | reverse complement strand
TAACCCTTTGATTGTATCATTTTTTGGTATGTATTCACAACCTACTAAGCCATTATATTGAATTGATTTAATCTGAATAAATAATTTTTTAAAGTCAATAACTCCTGTTCCGGGTTCATGCCTGCCAGGGCAATCACTGATTTGTATATGGGCAATCCTATCCAGATAGTTTCGTAATATGGTTTCAGGAACTTCATTCATTCTGTAACTGTGGTAAATGTCATACTGTAGTGCAAGGTTATTCAAATTAAGCCTATCAAGTATACCAATCCCTTGAGATGTTGTGTTCAAAAAATATCCAGCCACATCATATGTGTTGATAGGCTCGATCAGAACTTTCACACCAAAAGGCTTTAATAATGTTGCTGCCCAGGCAATATTTTCCAAATAAAGCTCTGCGGAGTCGTGGTCTGATAAACCGGCAAGAACATGAATATTGCTGCACCCCAAAACACACGCATATTCAAGGGCCATATGAATACTGGCATTAAATTCTTCTTCCCTGCCCGCGATTGCAGCAAGCCCACGATCACCAGATTCCCAATCACCGGCTGGCGCATTTAGCAGTACCAGAGGGATTTTTGCATCGCTCAGTTTATCTTTTAATTCAAGAACCGGCACATCATATGGCCACTGGCATTCAACAGCATTAAATCCTGCGTTAGCAGCGGCAGAAATACGATCCAAAAACGCATATTCCTGAAACATTGTCGATATATTGGCTGCGAAACGAAGCATATCAAAACCACATCGGAATATTGTCATGAATGGCTTTTGCAATAATTTCAGCAGCATTCAGTGGCGGATGAGACCAGTCATCAAGCTTGCCTTCCAATGGACGGGCAAACCCGGCGTCGTATAAATATCGATGCAGGCGGGCATGCTTTTCGATAACAAAGCCATCTGGCGCATAAATATACACAGGAGCACGTGTCGCACAGCTCTCTGAGCACATGGATACAGAATCACCTGTAACAATTATTGCATCTGCTAGCGCCAAATACCCGAAATAGGGATTATCACCCTGGTCCCCCCAAGCATAGGAAAAATGCGGGGCCGATATCAAAGACACCATCGTCTTCCCTGCTTCACCGCTGCGTCGAGATGTTGTAATGAGCAACGAGCCCCCGGAGTCTGTAGCCATTTTATTTGCTAACGTTCCAAGGTCACGGCCCATATCGTCTGTGAATTTTTTGCGCCGCGTTGATCCACCAACAATAACGGCTATTCGCGGGGATGGTAATTGCGAGAATGATTCACGCCATTTCTCCGATGCCTTATCAAGAACGTCTTGTGTCACACCGTGAGGCGCTCCTGGTATGGACAAGATGTTTGCCCCTTCGTGGTATTTGTCATGTTGAGGAATACAAACCAGATCAAAATCTGATAGTCCGCTATCGCCCGGGTACATAATTTGCACCAACCGGGTTTTGCCATTCGATTTATGTTTAATCGCACGCGCAATTGGCGCCGTTCTTCTGCCTGCGGCAATAATGATATCAGGCCACGGAGATACGAGAACATCCTTTGATGCCTGATTCAATCCGGTAAAGGACGCCCCTTTCAAAGCATTCGGTAATGCAGAGAGCGCTGTGTATTCAAGTTCTCGCACTTCATAAGGAAGCCCCAGAAGCTTTGCCACGCCCTGACACTGGCTCCGATTACCAGCACGGTCATCCAGCAATGCCCAAATGACAGGATTGGTATTATTGATTATTGAATCATTCATCCACTGAATAAACGAGGACAAACGCCTGCGGTCAACTGGAAATAGTGCGTATTGGTTGGTTCTTTGTAAAAATTTTGGATACAAAGTTCAATTATGACAATATCAGACGACACACATTCTTCTCATTCTGGCTATAGCACCTATCGCTGGATCATACTTGGTGGTGTGTGGTTATCGTATTTCGGGTTTGGACTAACGGCTGTCACTTTGGCTCCATTGGTCACTCAAATCAGTACAGACATGAACCTCAGCAACAGCGAAATTGGTACTGTCATGGGGGCATGGCAACTGATTTATATAGGCTCCGCCATTCCTTGCGGCATATTGCTGGAGCGACTGGGGGCACGTAAAGCCTTGTTACTGGCCTTTATCATTATTGCCATATCCTGTGCATTGCGCGGGATTGCTACGAATTATCTCAGTCTTTTTCTGGCTGTCGCTATTTTTGGGCTGGGTGGTCCTCTTGTTTCAATCGGTGCGCCAAAAGTCATCAGTTTATGGTTTGAAGGAAAAGACCGGGCTTTTGCAATGGGGATTTATGTAACTGGTATGGCACTTGGGGGGATGGCGGGACTGTCGCTTACGCACAGTATCATGATGCCCTTACTGAATGACAATTGGCGACATGTATTGTTTGCCTATAGTGGGTTTGTTTTTGTTACTGCATTCGTATGGGTAGGAATTACAGCATCTGGCACTTTTAAAGCGCATGAAAAAAATCATCATAAACAGAATCACGAATCTCAATTAACAACATTTTTAGATCTAATCCGTATTCCATCGGTTTGTATCGTCCTGCTTATGGGAATCGGCATATTCTTCTTTGGCCATGGTCTCAATAATTGGTTACCGGAAATTTTAGTATCCCATGGCATGGATTCTGTGACTGCTGGGTTTTGGGCTTCCGGGCCTACTCTTGTTGGAATTGTCGCGTCCTTGATAATTCCAAGGTTAGCAACACCACAATTCAGAATGAAAATTTTATGCGGATTGTTTGTTTCGGCGTTTCTGGCAACCATATTTTTACAAACCGCTGACAACGAAATGTTGATTTTTGCCGTTATATTACAAGGTGTTGCTAAAGGGGCGATGATGACAATCGTAATTTTGATTTTACTGGATATGAAAGAAGTTAGTTCTGGTCGTACAGGTTTGGCCGGTGGACTTTTCTTTTCTACAGCCGAAATCGGCGGTGTATTAGGCCCTGTTACAATTGGTGTATTATCAGATTATACAGGCGGTTTTGCAGCTTCGTTGTGGATGTTAAGCGGCATTTGTATATCCTTGCTGATCCTGCTTTCCTGTCTGCATTTCACAAGAAAACAGGTATGTTGATTTAATTACCAATTGGAAATTGTGTCTTTGTGAATTTGGCCTTAAATAAGGGATGAAATTTCCATCAGCCAAAGAGATAAATACATATGTCTACAAATCACGATACCAGCAAGGCAGCCCAGGAAACGGCGCGTTTTTTACTTGATATCAAAGCTGTAAACTTTCGCCCGGATGAACCTTATATGCTGACCGCAGGCTGGGCTAGCCCAGTGTATATTGATTGTCGCTGGGTAATTTCGTTTCCCGAAGCACGCAGCGCCATGATCAAACACGGCGTTAACATGCTTGAACAAGAAATCGGGTTTAAAAACATAGATTCTGTTGCTGGCGGTGAAACCGCAGGAATTCCATATGCAGCCTGGATTGCTGAGTCCACAGGCAAGCCTATGCAATACATCAGAAAGAAACCCAAAGGGTTTGGCCGCAATGCCCAGATTGAAGGCAATTTGATTGAAGGTGACCGGGTTTTATTGGTTGAAGATTTAACTACGGATGGTGGCTCTAAAATCACCTTTGTGAATGCCCTGAGAGACGCGGGTGCACAAGTAAGCGATGCCTTCGTTGTATTCTTTTACGGCGTCTTTCCAGGTGCCCTTGATGAGCTGAAAGCTATGGGCGTTAACCTGCATTACCTTACCACTTGGCATGAAGTCCTGGATGAGGCAGAAAAAGGTGGCGATTTCTCACAAAAAGATATCGAAGGTGTTCGGGAATTTCTGGCTGATCCAGTTGGATGGTCCGTTGCACACGGTGGTAAAGGTGCCTGATTTAAGGTTTATTTGGCAATAAACTTGTCGATATAAAAGCCTTGGAATAGCTCGATCCCTAGTGATCGGCCAATATTGACGGCTTCTTCATCATCTACGCGCGCCAATACGACCTTGATTCCAGCGTTAAGCATCTTTTTGATCTCGTCTGCACTTTCGAGGATGAGTTTTTCGGCACCCTCACGCCAGAAAAGTTTGACGGATGTTGGTCTCAACTTGACCATATTAACAAGACCTATGGTATCTGTATTAACGCCATCAATTGCTGTTGATCCATTGTATTCCGTAATCATTTCATGGGCGATCAGGAAGTTACCATAATTATGGACAACATCTTCCTGTCTGAACTCAACAATAATTTCCGAGAGGCTTTTGGCTTTTAAATCTTTTACAAAAGTACGAAATTCACGGGTAAAAACGCTTTCCACATTCAGATTAAGGGATGATCTGCGTGAATGACGGTGAATTTCCACAAATGCGCTCAGGAAGACTTTGTCGAGAAATACGGTCATATGATTGAATAAGATCCCGCTACCTCTGAAATCAACATCTCTGAGGATTTGTTCTTTTACCTTTCCAATGGATACAAAGTATTCATGCGAGGCTATTTTGCCAATGTTGTGCTTGTCATTAATACACACGATCGGTTGTGAGGTAACAAACTGTTTTGCAAAGGCCGGTGCGCCCAGTTTATTCATAGCTGTGATCAATTTGTCGATATCAGAATGTCGCAAAGGATGCTGATCGACATCAGATTCTACTGGCGCTGTATTCAGTTTTATCTTTTGCTCAACGTATTTAATGGTTTGCGGTAATTTAAGATTAAGATCAACTCTACGAACCAAACGCGTTTGATCAATGCTGCTAAAAAGATCCGGGAACACTTCATTGATCATGCTGATCAATCGCACCTTTAAATCCGTTACAACATTAATTTGATTATCGTCAGTCAAACTGACGAGAAAACCAAATTCATCGTGTGAAATTTGAAAAGCCTGAGTAACGTATCGGGTACAATACGTCTTTATTTCACGATTCATGGAGGTCCAATAATCGTCATTGGTTGGCGTTATTGGTAAAGCATCAAGAGATACCAGCAATAAGCTGTTATATTGATCTTTATAGCTTCCCGAACGTAGGGAACGTAACAAATTTTCAATGGGTAAGGCGACTTTCGTGCCAAGCTCAAGTTCCATTAATCGTAAGTCCTAAGAGTCCGTCCGAGAAGTTTATTTTTGAAAACATAGTCTTCTGACCATAAGGCGTATCGATGCCAGGAGAAGGAAGGCTCGAGCAGTTCTGGTGCGATT
>JABJOR010000148.1 GCA_018664265.1 Rhodospirillales bacterium | reverse complement strand
TGCCTATGCATACCTGACCCTATCACCAGGCAAGAAAATCACCGCGACAGCAGAAAAGCGGCTTGAGGTTATGCAAACCCTTGATCATTTGGGGGCAGGATTCTCTCTAGCCAGCCACGATCTGGATATTCGCGGTGCAGGAAATTTATTGGGCGATGAACAATCTGGCCATATTCGGGAAGTCGGGATCGAGCTTTATCAGCAAATGCTTGAAGAAGCTGTTGCTGAAGCCCGTGGGCTGGAAGGTGAGGGCGCGAGCAGTGACAAGGACTGGAGTCCACAAATTAATATTGGCCTGCCAATCCTTATCCCCGATTACTATGTGCATGATTTACCCGTGCGTATGGGGCTTTACCGCCGCATTGCATCACTCACCACCCGTGCAGAAACTGATGAGCTGGCAGCAGAAATGATTGATCGCTTCGGGCCATTGCCGCAGGAAGCCGAAAATCTGTTGCAATGCGTGCTGATAAAACAATTTTGCCGTGAAGCCGGTGTGGAAAAAATTGATGCCGGACCGAAAGGGGCCTCAATCAGCTTCCGCAACAATGATTTTGCAAACCCGGGAGGACTTGTGGCCTTCATTCAGGAGAACAGAGGAACAGCCAAGTTACGCCCCGATCATAAAATGGTTTATATGAGAGTCTGGGATGAAGATAAAAAACGGCTTGATGGTGTGCGGGGATTGGCAAAAACGCTTTCTGACACAGCAAAGGCTGCAACATAGTTATTGCAGCCTCATAAAATAGATATCAGAAGTTAAGCCTATTCAGTGCACTGGATGGCAACATCAGCATGTTGTTCACGTACAACCAACTTACTATCCACGAACAAACCAATTCGATCTGGAATTAAGCTCGCATTCTTGACCTTAAATGTTGCAACTTGACCTTGGTTCAGACTCATGCGGCGTTTTGAAACTATCATGTCCTGTGAAACCTTGAACAACTTGAAATTAACGGCACTGATTTTGTTTGCGCCTACATTCCGAACTTTAAATATGGCTGCACCATCTTCACAACTGCTTGAAACGTGCAAATCAAGTGCTCGAATAAGTGTTTGGTTTAAATCTTGTGCGAATATTGTTCCAGAGTTTGATGTGAGAACACATAAAAAACCCAGTACAGCACAGGATAATGAGATAAATTTTTGCATTTTAAACGGCATTTAGAATTCCTAATCAATTATGGATTCGCCTAACTTATGCAATACTTATATACATGAAGTATTAACAGTGGTTAACTGAATTGTGACTGAAGTATGACTGAGCGAGAAATCACGCAATGACATCTAATATTCTGATCGTTGAAGATGATGAAATGATTCGTTCATTAATTTCTGAACGCCTGAAACATGCGGGATACAGCGCAATTGAAGCTGGTTCAGGCGAGGAAATGTTTGAAAAATTGGATCAATCAAATATTGATATGATAATTCTGGATCTTGGACTTCCAGATGAAGACGGGATTGTTTTAGCCCGTAAAATAAGGGCCAGATCAAGTATTCCGTTAATAATACTTACAGCCCGCAAGGATAAAGAAAACAGAATTGCCTGTTTAGAAGTAGGAGCAGACGATTACTTAACAAAATCTGTCGATACTGATGAATTTCTTCTACGCGTAAGAAACCTTCTCAATCGAACTAAGGCAAATACCAAACATACCATCTTAAACAAACCGGATAACACACTTCAATTTCATGGCTGGCAATTGGATATAGATGGATTTTCGCTTATCGATGAACAAGGCGTTGAAGCAGACCTGACACCTGCTGAAATAAAATTGATAAGTGTTATGGCTAACAATGCAGGTCGCGTATTAAGCCGTGATCAATTGCTCGACGCTATCAGCACGGATATCGACGGACCTTCTGATCGTATGATCGATGCTTTCATCAGCCGTATAAGAAAAAAAATTGAAAGTGACCCACGCAAACCGGAAATACTCGTAACGGTCACAGGAGTCGGTTATAAATTTGCAGCAAAGATTGATTAAAAGATACCCGATTCTAATCCTGCTGCCATCGCCATCCCCAATTCCCGGCATTCTTCAACAAAGCGATCCTCATAAGTCCCCCGACAAACCAGGGGTTCCTGTACTGCCCGCCAGCGTAGTCCTGTTACGATGGTATCAATGGCCCGTTTTGTCCCGGTACCATCATGTCCGGCACGAATATAGCAGCAGTAGGGCAATCCTCGTGTATGTTCCAGACAAGGATAGTAAATACGGTCAAAAAAATCTTTTAACGCTCCGCTCATATACCCAAGATTTTCAGTAGTCCCGAGAATAATGGCGTTTGCATCCAGCACATCATCGACAGTGGCATCAAAGGGCGTTCGTACTATCACGTCTATCCCTTCTATATCACTATGCTGTGCACCCGAACGAACCGCTTCCAGCAGTTCAAGGGTGTTGGGCGAAGGGGCATGGGATACGATCAGGAGTTGTTTTGTTAGCATAATGACTATATTGACACAGTTTTTCTGAAAATAAACACAGTGATTTACCATTTGAGTGTGACTTTGTTGACCTATTCTCATAAAGTCCGCCAACTGACTTAAATCTGAATGAAAGAATAATCCATGCGGCTGTCGCAATATTTCCTGCCTACCTTGAAAGAAACCCCAACCGAGGCACAGATTGCCTCTCATCGGTTGATGCTGCGTGCCGGCATGGTCCGTCAGTCAAGCGCTGGTATCTATTCCTGGTTGCCATTTGGCTACAAGGTATTGATGAACATTCAGCGTATTGTTGAAGAAGAGCAGGATGCAATCGGGTGCCAGCAAATGTTGATGCCGACGATACAGCCAGCTGATCTGTGGCGTAAAAGTGGTCGTTATGATGCTTATGGCCCGGAAATGCTGCGAATTACGGACCGCCATGATCGTGAAATGCTTTACGGCCCAACCAACGAAGAACAAATCACAGAGATTTTTCACGATTGCGTTCGCAGCTACCGCGATCTGCCCAAGATGCTATACCATATACAATGGAAGTTCCGCGACGAAGTTCGTCCGCGCTTTGGTATTATGCGAGGTCGTGAATTCCTGATGAAGGATGCCTATTCGTTCGATCTTAATCAGGAAGAAGGGCGTAAATCCTACAATAAGCACTTTATTTCTTACTTACGAACATTTGCCCGTATGGGCCTGAAAGCCATTCCTATGGCGGCCGACTCCGGCCCCATTGGCGGTGACATGAGCCACGAGTTCCTGGTCCTTGCCGAAACTGGAGAAAGTGAAGTTGCTTGCCATAAAAGCTTCATGGAAATGGATTTGACGGACAGTAATATTGATTTTGACTCTGACCTTCAACCTCTGGTTGACAGTTTCACCGACAAATACGCGGCCACAGACGAAAAACGTGACCCTGCTATGGAAGCAGAACTCGGAGATGATCTGGTTACCGCACGGGGAATTGAAGTCGGTCACATCTTCCATTTCGGCGATAAATACTCTGCCCCGTTTGAAGCCAATGTGACCACAAATGAAGGGGGTGAGGCTACTGTTTCCATGGGATCATATGGAATTGGCGTTTCCCGTTT
>JABJOR010000014.1 GCA_018664265.1 Rhodospirillales bacterium | reverse complement strand
ACCCAGTCAGGCGGCACAGCGCAGCCCAACTCATACCCGCCGGTCCAGCGCTGCGAACCCCAGATGCCTGCGGCCTTATAATGATCTTCCAGCGGTTTCATGAGATCGTTGAGCGGCAGCCCCGGTTTCGCCGTTTGATCGATGATGGCGAATGCCTCGGCTGAAAGCGCGACCAGTTTGGCGATTTCTGGGTCCGGCTCGCCAATGGAAAATGTCCGGGCGTTATCTGAGTGGTAACGGTTGTAGACGCCGCAAACATCGATATTGAGCGTATCGCCTGGCTCGATCACGCGTCGCGAGGGTGCGGCGTGACTGGCGATTGTGCGGTGACCAGATTGCACCGGTAAAGTGATACCCGGGTTCTCGCCCCCCGCCTTAGCAAGGGCCAGCATGATTTCCCCGAACAACTCAAGCTCGGTTATGCCGGGCCGGGCATGCTCAATCGCCGCCCTCATACCGATATCGCAGATATCCGCTGCCTTGCGCACATAGGCTAGTTCCTGGGATGATTTGAGCCGCCGAACTGCGTTGATGATCGGTGTGGCATCCTCGATAGTACAGCCCCTGGCCTGAAATGCACTGCACATGCGATTGCTGGCGGCAGGATAGGGTCGGTAATGGGAAAGCTCCAGCGCCGTGGTTCCCCCCAGCCATCCGGCCTGGTCTAATTGATCAATAATGAACGTCAGGAAGTCGCCTTGGCCGAGCGGCCATATGCGCAGATCGTGTGCAATTGTGGTGAGGTTGGTAAGTGCCTGCTCGCGGTCGCATTCAATGTGGATCAAATCGCCCGAGTCCCGGTGCAGGGCCACACCGCTAATGGGCTCCCAACCCGCCAATCCAAGTGTCTGATACCAGATGGCGCTGTAGCCAGTAAGGTAGTAGACCGCCTCAGGACTGGTCAGATAGAGCAGATCAACGTCACTTTTATCCATGGCCGCGCGCAGCCGGGCACGCCGTTCGGCATACTCGGCATCCGTGAAGGGTGCCTCCGACGGATCAGGCACAAAATTCATCGCCCGTTGGCGGCGTTCATTAACATCTGTCATCATCGTCTCCCTGAACCGTGCGTCGCTGATCTTAGCTGATATTTCCCAGATAACCTTAAAATCGGAGCCAATCTTGTCAGTAACATGTGATATGTCCAGTTTATGTACCATGTAATCTGTCCGGTTTTATACTGTCTCCTGAAAGGGGAGACATGATGAGACGGACGGAAGTGTTACAAGGGATACGGACGATGAAGTTTCATGAGATACATGATCGCACGATACGCCGGGAATTAAGTCAATTAGAAGCCGCCTCGATATTAGGCGTTTCGGAACGCACGTTCCGACGCTGGCGAGATCGATATGAAGCGGAAGGCGCAGAAGGGTTATATGACCGCCGACTTGGCCGGGTTTCTGGTCACCGTGTTCCTGTCGATACCTTGATGGAGGTTTTGGAGCTGTTTGATACCCGTTACTGGGATTTCACGGCGAAGCATTTTCACGAAAAGCTGGTTTCTGAACATAAATTCACCCGCAGTTACAACTGGGTTCGCCTAACGCTTCAGGAGTACAGTCGCATCCGCCCGGCTCCGCGCCGGGGTGCGCACCGCCGCAAACGTGAGCGCCGTCCTTTACCGGGAATGATGCTGCATCAAGACGCATCCAGCCATCAGTGGATTGAGGGTCAATGGTGGGATTTGATTGTCACCATGGATGATGCCACCAGTGAGATTTATTCAGCCTTTTTTGTTGAGGAGGAAGGCACCGTGAGTAGCTTTCAAGGCGTGTTCGATGTGATTGAAAACAAAGGATTATTCTCTTCGTTCTATACGGATCGTGGCTCTCACTACTGGTTTACGCCCGAAGCCGGCGGCAAAGTGGACAAGCAAAACCTGACTCAGGTTGGACGTGCACTGCAACAATTGGGCATCGAGCATATCCCTGCATATTCACCTGAAGCACGTGGCCGTTCGGAACGGATGTTTGGAACCCTGCAAGGCCGTCTGCCGCAAGAACTGCGGTTGACGGGGATTAGCCAGATGGATCAGGCAAATTGTTATCTCAAGGACTGTTTCATTCCCGAACACAATAAGAGATTCTCCATTACACCGGAGGAGCCAGGCTCCGCTTTCGTGGCCTTCACAGGCAATTTAAAAGATACATTATGCGTTCAGGTTGAGCGCGTGGTCGGTAATGACAATACCGTGCGGTTCAAAAAACTTGTTCTGCAAATTCCAGAAGACAAGCACCGCTATCACTACGTTAAGGCCAAGGTTCGTGTTCATCAGTACCTCGACCAAAGTCTCGCCATCTTCCACGGCCCAAGGCAACTTGCAGCATATGACAAAAATGGAACACTCAAACAGGGAAAAGGCAAACTGGCTGCGTGATCCGCTTCGACGCAAAGTCTAGCCTGTGACCATGCCTGCATTCGCCTACGGCTCTCTCCGGCATGATCACAGGCCAAACAACAGAAGTGGACAATTGATATGGTACATAAAGCGGTCAATTTAGAATGTTATCGACAAAAATCGGAGCCAATCTCTGTCAATAAAGTACGCAGTAAACACGAGTCACTCTGCCATCATATCACTGATGCGCCATCTGACGTAACTTTCCATTAAGACTGTAACTTTCAACCCGCTGGCAGGTAATTGGAGATGTCAGATGGCTCCCACTTGAAGCATTTAGGTGCCATATTGTGGAATTTTGCGGTGATCCGAGAATGTCTGGAAATGGCTACAGGCAGAAGTTCTAACCACTTCCCAATAACGTCAGCTTAGAGGAGCAAAGTAGAGCGTTGTTTTTTTCGCACAGAATGTGTCAATTCACAGTCGCTCAGACTGTCATGGCTTCATGGCATTAAAGTCTGCCTGTACAGAAGATTTCTCAGAATCATTCAAGGCCATCATAGGCGCTCTTGTCGCGCCGCAAGGAACACCTGCCAATTCCATGGCATATTTAACCTTCTGAACGTACTTGCCGCCTTCAATGTTTTCTATGAACGGCAACAGCTTATCCATGGCTGCACGGGACTTAGGCAAATCACCCGCCACAGCAGCTTCCAGTACGGCCACGTGCTCGGCAGGGGCTGAATTGGCACCACCAGCAATCCACGCATCGACCCCTTTGGCGAAGTAATCATAGGCTTGATCATCGGCACCACAGACGAGCTGTATACGCCCGGCGTAGCGTTCAAGAATGCCGGGGATACGTGACAAGTCCCCAGAGCTTTCCTTAATGGCAATAACTTGCGGATGGTCTGCAAGCCCATCAAGCACATCGTATCCGACCTCAACCCCGGCCCGGGCCGGGAAGTTGTAGAGCACCAATGGCAACCCCATAGCATCAAGGACCATCTGGAAATGTTTCAGCACTTCATCCTGTGCCGGCAAAGAGTAATACGGCGGTGCCAGCATAACAGCTTCATACCCCAGCTTTTCGGCATCTCGGCAATATCCGATAACATCTTGCGTGGTTGTTGCATTGGCCCCGGCGATCAGAACCGCCCGGTTACCCACTGCATCTTTCACAAAGCTGTTCAGGTCATGGCGTTCCGTTGGGGTCATGGCATAAAACTCGCCAGTGGAGCCCCCCGGCAAAATGCCAGTAACACCGCATTGAAGTTGAAATTCAATAACAGCTTCAAGTGTATTAAAGTCAATCTTACCGTCTGCGGTGAAGGGGGTTACGATCGGGCTATGTACGCCGGATAATTTCATGAAAGCCTCCAAATAGAGTGGGTTCAATTTCTTGAAACAGAATGACGTGTTTTATCCCATCCTGTAAAGACAGAGATACAGACACAGAAAACCCGGCGAAATTTTTCTCGCCGGGTTTGAAAAGTTTATACGATACCCTGATCAGGCAGCGCGAACTGTTCCAAGGAAATCATCGACCTTACTTTTAAGTGTCTCTGAATGGTTGGACATTTCTTGCGCAGCGCCTTTAATTTCTACTGCTGCCTGTCCGGTTTCTTTGGCCGCTTCTGTTACACTGGCTATATTGGAGCTCACTTCCGAAGTTCCCCGTGAAGCCTGTTCAACATTGCGGGCAATTTCATTGGTTGCGGCAGACTGTTCTTCTACGGCACTGGCAATGGTCGTTGCAATTTCATCAACCCGACCAATGGTCGTCGTAATGCCTTCAATGGCCGTAGCAGCGCCTTCTGTCGCGTTTTGGATT
>JABJOR010000147.1 GCA_018664265.1 Rhodospirillales bacterium | reverse complement strand
TCGCGCTCAGCTTGGCGTTGCTCGAATATCCAGTCTGCGTCCGATGACACGTTGAGGATGGTGGTGACACCGTTATACAGAAATGCCTTGGGGGTATGCTCAATAATCTGCGCCCTTTCATCCGGCGTGAGCTGAAATACAACCGGGGCGTCCAGGTGAGCATGGGCGTCGATCAAACCCGGGATCACATATTTGCCACTGCCATCAATGATTTCGCTGCCGCTCGCAGCGGACAGGCCGGAACCAATTTCAACAATTTGTCCCTGTGATATGCGAATGTCGATATCAGATTGTAGATCGGCTCCGCTGCCGTCGATCAGGGCGACGCCACGAATGAGAAGTTCGCCAGTCGGCTCGGTTTGTTTGGGGGAGACAGATTCGCCAGGAGATTCCGCAGCACTAACAACTACAGTTTCGTTGGCGGACCCGGGCTGCTCGTCTGAACAAGCCAGCAGCCACAGGGGCAATGCAATAACTATCCAAAGCGCTTTTTTCATTGCCTATCTCCCAAGCCGGGTTAATTATTGCCCCAGCTTGTTACGATAAACCGCACCGCCTTTCATTACTAACTGGATATTACGCAGAGCCTTGATGTCCTCGGTCGGGTCCATGTCCACTGCAACAATATCGGCGAACTTACCAACTTCAAGGGAGCCTATCTGATCCTCAGCTCCCAGCAGCTTTGCAGTCTCAATGGTCGCTGAACGCAGGGCTTGCAGAGGTGTCATGCCCGCTTCCACGTAGTATTGTGCCTCGCGGGCGGTAGCCGTCGTACCATCATTGGGCTCATGCGGTAACTGGTCAGTGCCGAGTGCGATATTCACACCTACTTTAATCGCTGTCTTCAATGCCTGAAAATGGGCCTTGCCAGCCTCATTGCGTCGTTTCAGGTACCAAGCTGGAGAGCCAATTTTTTTGAAAAAAGGTTCAGTGGCAGGTTGGCTGACGACGATAGTCGGTACCAGATAAGTGCCGTGCTTTTTCATTTTCCTGAGGGTTTTTTCATCAAGGAAATAACCATGTTCAATGGAGTCGATTCCTGCATCAACAGCAATACTGGTTGCTACCGAAGATCCTGAATGCGCAGCTACTTTGGCGCCGAAACGGTGCGCGGCGTCTACAACAGCATTTATTTCTTCAGGTGTCATCAGTGCTGCAGCCAGACCACCACCGTCGGTCGCAATTCCCCCTGATATAAGGATCTTGACCCACTTTGCTCCGGCCATTATTTGCGAGCGAGCCTCCTTGACCAGTTCATAAGGACCGTCAAAGTTAGCTTTACCATTCTTTTTTGAACCGTGCCCACCGGTAATAGTCACCGCTTCTCCAGCACTATAAATACGGGGTCCTATGGCCTGGCCTTTTTTAATGGCACGGTCTAAGGCAATGTCGGCATGAGCTGTATCGCCTGGCAGCCGAATGGTAGTAACACCGGCCTGTAGCACGTTACGCGCCGCATCGGCCATGCGTAGAGCCAGAGCCGCTTCGCTTTCGTTCGCCAATTGAGCTTTCATTTTACCAGGCAGGATTAGCCCGAGATGGACATGCATATTCATCAGTCCGGGGATTAGCCAGTTGCCACTGGCATCAATACGTTCGGCATTAGCGGGGATGTTGACATCATCAGCCTTGCCAATCGCAGTTATTTTATCTCCTTCGACAAGAATTACTGCATCACTTATTGGCGATTTACCTTCCAGGTCAACCACGGTCCCACCAACAATGGCGGTTGTCTCGGCACTTGCTAATGGAACAAACAGGTTTAACAGGATCGAGAAAATCAGGGGGAGTTGATAGTGTTTTTTATTCATTTCTGTTACCTCTTTTGGGCGGGACGACTCGGGTACTTCACTGTCAAAGCGGCATGTGCCGCTTTGACAGCTCCTATGTAAGGAAAAACGTATTACTAGTTGTAATTATATTTGAACCGGACTCCGTAACTTTGATAGGAGGGTTCCAGCGCGACACCGCCTGCCCAGGCCTTTACGTAGGCATTCTGGAAATGCTCACTGTCAAACAGGTTCTCGGCATAGGCCGTAACGGAATAGTTCTCGTGGCGCACACCGACTCGCAGGTTGAAGAAATTATAAGCCGGCACTTTCCAGGGAAACTCATCCGGGTGTAGCAAGCCCTCAATTAACGTTCTGTCAACCGTGTCCCGGAAGGTCCATTCCAGTCGCGCAAAACCTTCATATGTTGGGGTGAGATCACGGGTATACTCCGCGTCCGCCGACATGGTCCACTTTGGCGACAATGGTGTGGTTGAGCCATCCAGTACATGGTTACATTCAGTGGACGGAGCAACGTGGTCGCATTGATTAGTCCGAACGAAGATGGTTGCCTTGTTCATTTGTGCCCTGAGATAGCCAACATTGTAATTCAGAATCAAATTATCCATAGGCAAGGCGGTAAGTGATAACTCCAGGCCTTTTGACGTTGGCTTCTCGGCGTTGCTGATAACGTTCCCGGCTCCAGCGCCCCCTCCTGCCCCCAAATTGCCTGCCAGAAATTCCGCCTGCATGTCGGTCCAGTCCATCCAGAACGCTGCAAAAGAGACACGCAGCCTGCTATCGAAGAGCTCCGCCTTTACCCCGGCTTCATAATTCCAGACTATCTCCGGCTTAAAGGGTACCGGGGATCCACTAAACTCGGTCACCCCTCCCGATTTGAAGCCTTTTGAAACGGTGGCGTAGACATTGATGTCGTCAGTGACCCTGAAATTAGCCGCGAAGCGAGGAGAGAAGCTGGTATCTTTTGATTTAACATTTATATTATTAACCAAATCTATGAAGACGCTGGTTTCCTCGGAATAACGCCCACCAACAGCAAGGGTCAGTCTGTCGTCGAAGAAGTCGCCCTCTATCTGTGCGAAAGCGGCTAGGCTCTTAAGCGACTCAAACTCGGGACCACCAGGAAACCTGAATCCCTGGTTAACGCCCGTGCCGCCGTTGCCTCCAGGCAAGGTAGCTACGTCGCCATTGCCAAACTGGCTGTCGGGTCCGTTGAAGGTACTACTATCAATAAGCCCCTTATCTTTGGCATAGATAGCACCAACACTCCAGCGATACTTGGCGTCGTCGATGTTCTGTGCACGGACTTCCGTGCTTACGCTGCTGCGATCAATATCGCGAAACTCATTAAACTGGCTCAAACTGGAGCCATCAATATCACCGTTGAGGAAAAAGTCAGAGTCGACAATACCCGTAATACTCGAGAACAGGATTTTCTCGTTCCATTCATAATCGACCCGGCCTACTAGCTGTCGATAAGTGAGGCCAACTTCCTGGTCCTGGCCAAAGTTGGTCTTGTTGGTGTTGTTCGGCCAGAAACCGACTGTATCCGGGTTGCCATCTACGAAGCCGTTGCCATCAGCGTCTGGTGTACCCTGGGAGTGGGCCCCGAAAATTCGTTCACCAAAGAAAGAGAGAACGCCTGATGCTATACCTTCACGCATGCCCGATTTCTCGGAGCCAACCGATCCGTTTAAATCCACAGTCAGCTCATCCGTTGGGGTCCAGCGGACTGCGATCCTGCCGTATTTGTTTTTCTGGGTATTGCCGTCCTGGGCTGGATTAATATTTTTGATATTTCCATCTGATTCGAGGTATTTAATATTGCCGCGTACAGCCAAAACGCCTTCGATAACAGGGACGTTGATAACGCCTTCGACGTCCTTGGTGTCGAAATTGGAATAATCAAACATGATCGAGCCTTCTATCTTCTCGCTATTGGGCTTTTTCGAGGTTACATTGATGCCGCCACCCATGGCGTTTCTGCCGAAGTAGGTTGCCTGCGGGCCACGTAATATCTCGATACGCTCAATGTCCATCATGGGTGGATTACCGGAACTACCGCCGATACTGAAATCATCCTGGTAAAATGCAAAGGTGCTGGAGCGAAGCGTGGAATTGACGTTGAGGAAGTTAGTTGTACCACGGATAGCCAATTCTCGGCGCGACCTGGAGCCCGTTGAGGCCCAACTGGCATTGGGGGTGCGGGTAATATAATCGGCGACGTCATTAAACATATTTTTTTCGATGGCACCGGCATCAAAGGAGTTGATACTGATGGGCACGTCCTGCAGGTTTTGTTCTCTTCGTTGTGCTGTAACGACAACTTCTTCGAGCGCATCTTGCGCGAAGACAAGATTACTGGAACTCCCTATTATGAGAGTTAGCAGAACAAATATGATTCGGTTGACGCCTGTAACGGTGATGGACTGATTATTTTCTAGTGGTCCGGTATTCATGCTTCTCCCCTTACGATTAAAAATGTAAATATTATTTTTTGTTTGTTAACTAATTAACATTTGCTGCTGTACCCTCAACAACTGGCGATATATGTACTGAGGAAATCAACAAAACAGACCTCCCCAAGTCTTACGTTCAGAACCAATACTGTAAATCTAGAAAGAAGAAACACTCTCAATAGACATTCAATGCTAATTCGACTAGATTTAGATGATTGTTTCAATAACAGGATTAGATATATTTGGTTGCGTTAAAAGCAAACAAAGGTTTTACATACCGCAATACAAGCAAATCAGCTCCGTGGCGCCTCACTAACTGGCCAAGAACAGCTTGCCTTGAGCATAGCCTCAGTTAGTGTTAATTGTCATAGCGCTACTTTGTCGAAGTAAATAATTTTTTAAAAATCAATGTATTCAACAGCTTACTTAAGTGTTGCATCAAGCGCATCGATAGGAATTGGCCCAGCCTGCAGAACACCATCGACAAAGTCGCGTGTTTTGAATTCATCACCGAGTCGTGCGTTTTGTTGTTGCCAAAGTTTTTTGAATGCATGAAAGCCCAGAAAATAATTCGTGATCTGCAATGGGCTGTTCATTACCCTGTTCCAGAGGTTAGTTGCGAATTGCGGCGCAAGTAATCCACGTCTGCTAGCAAAATTTATCACTTGCTGTTTTTCCCAGCCCTCGAAGTGCACCATTACACTGATGTAGGCGCGTGTTGCATTTTCAAGTCGTTTTCTAAGATGCGCAAGACGGGTCAGTTTTTGTCCGCCACCCCAGCCTGCATTTAGCATCAATTCTTCACTGAAAGATCCCCAACCCTCTACGTAGACGCCGTTGGCGAAAAGCGATCGCATGGCAGGTGCAGTGCTAACGCCTACCTTGTACTGCAGGTAATGACCCGGCAGCATTTCATGGGCAATGATCATGGTATTGAAATGGGTGTTAAAGGAACGATAGAAGCCCGTTTTTTGATCGCCTGATGAGCTATCAGGAATACTCGGCAGATAAAAAAGAGTAGTGGCGTCAGGATTGAAAGGACCAGTAGGATAAACACCACCATAGGCAGCGCCTGAAAAATGATCCGGTGATAAGGCAACCTTCAAGGTGCGAGGCAGTGGCACAGTGGCAAGTTCATGTTCAATAACGAAGGCTTCAGCTTTGTCAGTTAGTTGAATAAAAAACTGCAGAAAGTCTTTGCGATTATCATTTCGATCATTTTCCATGGCAGTCATTACAGCCTGTAGTAATTCATTCT
>JABJOR010000146.1 GCA_018664265.1 Rhodospirillales bacterium | reverse complement strand
ATTTTTTGCCACAAAGGCGTTTCCATACTCGTCGCGGAGTTCTCGCCTGAGCTCTCTGTGCCAGTATCGGCCTGGCCCACGATTGTCTTTTCTAAATACTTGTCCAGCGGTTGGTAGCCAGCATCAAAGGTAATAAATTCTTTTTTGAGGGCTTCTGTGGCGCGGTTGACCAGTAATTCAATACGCCATGGATCAGCAGGTAGAAAACCCATATCCTCGGGAATAATAAACAAACCGAATTCTGTGAAATATGGAGCACCCTCAGCATCATATTGGCCCAGACGTTTATGGGTTCTATCGCGAAACCGCGCACTGTTGTCGCCCTGGATCAATTGAATGCGATCAAAAATACCACCACGAACGTAGCCAGAACCTTTGAACGAGTACAAACCATTTGCGGCGATCAGAATAGCTGATTCACCGGGCTTCAATTTTTTTTGCAAATTATTATATTCGTTTTTCCCAAGTATGCTGTGCGCAATGGACGGGATATCAGCCGATGCAAGGTAAAGGTCAATAAAGGTGTCTTCTGGATTGGCAGATTCCGGAAGGTTGGCAGCATCTGTTTTGCCAGCGTTCTTGAAGGCTTCGTTGACATCACCAACAGAAAGAGTCATGCGGCGAACAGAGCCATCCCCCAGCATCGTATTCCAGTCCAGGGTTTCATCCATCTCTGTTTTGATACTGGCAACTTCACGCGGGCCAGAAGCGATGGCGCTGGTCAGGCCGCCGATGCCTCTGTCTTTGGCAACCTTGATGCCGGCGCGAATGATCGTGTCATCGATGATCATCACCGTAACCGTGGCACCGCTGACGATATCTATTTCGTGGGTGCTAACGCCGGTTTTGGCAATGTTGAGGATGTCCATGCCAATGTACTTATTGTTGAAATCCGTAATTTCTTTTTCCGGAATGCCGATCAGCACGATGGGTTCGGAGTGCTTGACCATTTTCAGTCCGGTGATGATGCCGTTCAAATCCATACCAACGACAATATGGATGGGTTTACCAGAATATCCTGTGGCATTGACGGCTGTGGAGTTCAGATAAACATACCCAAGCAGTTCGTCTCCACGGTAGGCGGCAGCGGATGGTGGGGTGCCGGATTCAGGCTCCAACCGTTCTGCGCCGGGCATGATTTCCTGCAGGGTGTACTTGTTATTGAACGTAGACAAATCATAGGCCGCTGCTTGTGTTATGCTAAGCATCATGAACACAAAAAGAACCGCCAAAATATTCAAGGCCGCAACAAAGCTGCTGCGGCGGGGTTTCCCAAAGAAACAGGATATCATATGCTATTTAGGACCTTTGTTATTCGTTAAGAATTTAGCTGTCATGATAGGCGTAATACCTGCTAAATTCGGTGGCATAGTAACAACAATGACGCTGGTCAGACTTGATTTCTGTCAAGTCAGATCAAGGATATTTACGAATTTTAGAATGTATACAGAGAGGTGATTTGGTGGAAAATACGACCCCTGCTACAGGCCAAACTGTCAGTGAGGATGTCTCATCCATTAGCTCACCGGAAACCCTTTATGCTGTTGTCTTCAGAATGGTTGAAGAAACAATCAGACGCTATGAACATATAAAGGCCGAGCAAACAGCCCATCAGAATGCCGAGGTTGCAAGCGTGTTTCAGGACTTGGTTGAGATGGAACGTGCTCGTCTTGATGTAATCAAGGCGCAGGCCGGACAAGAACTGGAAAAACAGTTACCCCATGAAATTCAATCTTTTGTGAAATCTAATGAACGGGCAGGCCTGATTGAAGAAACCCGTGGAAACCCTTATTTATTAACGCCTTACAAGGCCTTGCAGTTGGCCGTTATGGACAAAATCTGGGTCTTTGAGCGCATATTGTTAATCATAAGCGCCATGGAAAACGAACGGATTCAGGAGGCTGCGGAAAAACTGGCTATGGAAGAGCTGGAATTGGCGGCTGAATTGCGTATAAAACGACGAATTGCCTATCGATTTGAAAAAGACAAGGAGATTTCGGGCCATCATCTTGATGAAAATGAAGTGATATCTGATATTGATGGGCTTGCTGCGCTGGTTGCTGATGCCAGCACGGCCATTTGCACGGTGGCTGGTAATATTGAACATTCCTGGGGTGATCAATTGCCACCAAAAACAAAAAAAATCCTGGCATCTTTGCGTGTAACTCTTTGTAAACACACAGATTGCACGGCTTTCAAGCCTTCGCCAGAGGAATTTCAGGGGCAACGGGACGACGATCTGTTTTCCGCCCTGCGACGCTTGCTCCGGGAACTTGAAGCAACCTGTGATTCAATCCTCAGCGTGGCCGATGTGTCTTTGGATGAAGAAGTCGTCGAGCGTGCCCAGAAAGATGCGCAAATGTATGTGGGTTTGCTAGCTCAAGTCAGCGATGAGCTTGTTTCGGCATCGCACTAAAAATTATTTTGATTATGAAACAATAATATTTTAAGCTAGTTATTATAGCTGAAAGACACGCTTACCTTGAACTACTGTTTGTTCCACAGTGATATCCTTAAGGCCTGACGGATTGTCCAACGGGTTTTCGGACAGGATTACAAAATCGGCTCTTTTGCCCGTTTCAATTGAACCCCGCTCATGATCAAGAAAAACTTGCCATGCCGCATCCTGTGTATGGGCGCGTAGGGCCTGCATGGGTGTAATACATTGATTACCATCAAGTTTAACCCCCGATGTTGTTGTCCGGTTGACGGCGCACCACATCAGGTGAAGTGGCAAAGTAGGTGTAACGGTTGCATCGTTGTGGATGGTGAAACGCAAACCCCGGCGTACGGCGGAGCCTGACGGGCTCATCCGTGCTGCACGTTCCGGGCCGACGGTAATTTCAACATGCATATCACCCCAATAATGAATATGGGCGGGGAAAAAGCTCGGCGTAAGGCCTAATTCCTTCATGCGATCCAGTTGTTCATCGCGAAAAGACTGGCAATGAATAAAAGTATGACGGTGGTCGGCTCTGGGGTTGGCTTTTAGTACAGCTTCCATGACATCGAGCATCAAATCCGCCGTGCCATCCCCATTGACGTGAATATGGGTCTGCATCCCGGCATTATGAATGGCACCGACGTGCTTGATCATGCCCTCTCGGGTAACGGCGAGGGTTCCACAATAGTCAGGATCACCATTAATCGGTTTATGATAGGGCTTTGATAAAACAGCGGTTTGTAGATGAAACGAGCCGTCCGCGAACAATTTACGTGGCCCGCGCATGATGCGTGATCCATCGGGAAAATCAAAATCAAGCTCTCCACGTGATAATCGTGGCTCCAGATGTGCCGCCGGAAGCACCATGACATCAATTTCAGGGTTATCTTCGTGGGCAACTTGCGAGAAAAACCGTAAAAGGTTTTCTGTTGCCCAGGCATTTTGTGCGAGCGTTACACCTTTGGAGAGGTATTCTTTTGCAGCAGCGCGGAAACCTGCTTTGAATTTATCGCTGGTTTGATGGGCATCAATATCGCCAATTGCTTTCAAAGCACCCATGCCGTCCAGCTCGCCATTAAGCTCGCCGGTTTTTGGGTCGCGCCCGTACCGACCTCCGAGAGGATCAGGCGTATCCTTGTTTAGATTAGCATATGCCAGTCCGGCAGAATTGGTGACACAGCCGTGACCGGAAATGTGATAAACCACAATGACATGATCCGTTGAAACGCTGTCCAGCTCATGGCACGTGGGGTAACGCTTTTCTTCAACGCCGGATTGCTCGAACAAATTACCGAT
>JABJOR010000145.1 GCA_018664265.1 Rhodospirillales bacterium | reverse complement strand
GCGATTGGGCTATCTGGGGGCTGCACGCACCATTTCCGGTATGGCATCGGTTCTGGCCCACGAAATCAAGAACCCGCTGTCTGGTATTCGTGGTGCATCCCAGTTACTGGAAGAAACAGCGTCAGAGCCGGACCGTCAGCTTACAACCCTGATCCGCAACGAAGTGGACCGGATTTGCGGGTTGGTTGATGAGATGGCTGTCTTTTCCAGTGAAAAAAAAATTTAACCGAAACCCTGTTAATATTCACGAAATCCTGGACCGCGCTCATCAGATTGCAGAGAACGGATTTGCAAAAACCATCGACTTTACAACGTTTTACGACCCATCACTGCCACCAGTGCCAGGAGATCAGGATTTACTGATTCAAGTCTTTTTGAATCTTGTAAAGAACGCATCCGAAGCCATAACAGATGCAACCCGTGAAGACGAAAACGGGGGGGAAATCACCCTGACCACGGCCTACCGTCCCGGCATTCGATTGTCACTATCGGGCGAGCAGGCTCCGCAAAACTTGCCGTTGCTGGTAGAAATCACCGATAATGGGCCGGGTATACCTCAGGACTTACAAGAACACCTGTTTGAGCCTTTCATGACGACCAAACCACATGGCAGTGGTCTTGGTTTGCCGTTATGTGCAAAAATTATTGCTGATCACGGTGGCATGATCGATTTTGAAAGCACCCCCGGACAATCGGTCTTTCGGGTTCTGTTACCCATCGCATCTGAAAAGCCGGAGACCGGGGCATGAGTCATAAGGCAACCATTCTGGTTACAGATGATGACAGCAGCATCCGCACTGTTGTCACCCAGACCCTGACCCGGACCGGATACAACGTCATTCCGCTTGGCGATGGGGCCAGTCTGATGCGCCATATTGAAAATGGTGATGGTGATCTGGTGATCACCGATGTAGTACTTCCCGATGCAAATGGGCTGGAGATGATTCCCCGTATAAAAGCCATCCGCCCAAACTTGCGCATCATCGCCATGAGCGCTCAAACTACCCTGATGACAGCGATGAAAGCTACCGAAATGGGGGCGTTTGAATACCTGCCAAAACCCTTTGATATCAATGAATTATCAAATCTTGTAAACGTAGCACTTAAAGAAAATGCAGCCACAACTTATAATGCTGATGGCGATACCCTGGACGAGCATTTACCAATCATCGGACGCTCAGCTGCCATGCAAGATATCTATCGCACCATTGCCCGATTGCTTAACACGGATTTGACGGTTTTGATAACCGGGGAGTCCGGCACAGGCAAGGAACTCGTTGCTCGCGCCTTGCACGATTACGGCAGGCGTCGTGCCATGCCTTTTGTCGCCCTGAACATGGCCGCCATTCCGCGGGATTTGATCGAGAGCGAATTATTCGGCTTCGAGAAAGGCGCGTTCAGTGGTGCCACCCAGCGTAGTGCCGGACGCTTTGCCCAAGCAGAAGGCGGTACACTTTTTCTGGATGAAATCGGCGATATGCCCATTGATGCCCAAACCCGCTTGCTCAGGGTCCTGCAAGAAGGTGAATTTTCAACCGTGGGCGGTCGTGCTTCCATCAAATCCGATGTCCGCATCGTAGCCGCGACCCACCATGACCTCTCCCAACTGATCAGTGAAGGCAAGTTCCGTGAAGATCTCTTTTTCCGCTTGAATGTGGTTCCCATAGCCATTCCGCCCTTGCGTGAACGCATTGATGACATACCCGAACTGGCAAATTTCTTCTTGCGCAAAGCTGTTGAAGCCAATCTGCCAGATAAAAAGCTCTCTACAAAGGCAGAAGAACACCTGAAACGCTACACATGGCCTGGAAACGTGCGTGAGCTTGAAAACCTTATGCAGCGACTGACTATTCTGGCCGTAGAAGACATCATTCCGCCGTCTCTGGTCGAAAGCGAAATCGCAGACACAGCCAGATCATTGGCCCCGATCACCGAAGATGGTGGTATTGGCGGCTCGGTTGAGCGCCATCTGGTCAGCTATTTCCTGGCCCACAAGGGGCGTCTGCCAGCTGTCGGGCTTTATGACCGGATTATTCGAGAAGTCGAAAAACCGTTAATATCGTTGACCCTCGATGCCACTGGTGGCAATCAGATCCGTGCAGCTTCTGTGTTGGGCCTTAATCGTAATACCTTGCGCAAGAAAATCAGAGATCTGAATATTGACATTGTGAAAGGGGGCAGGCGATGACACCAGAAGCTAAGCAATCCCCAACAGATCAGGATCAATATAGCACCATTCCACAGGATGATGAGCAATCCAGATTAAGCCGGACTATTGCTTGGTTTAGCAAAGGCCGTAATACGCGGCGCATTGCTTACCTAATTGCTGCATGTGCAGCTATTTCTGGCACAGCGACCGCCATGTCCATGACCGGTGAAAAATACGATCTGCAACAGGTCCTTTACCTTCTGTACGTTGATATGGTTTTCATGATTTTGCTGGCCGGACTGGTTATTGCAAAACTGACATTTCTATTTCAAGCCCAAAGACGTGGCAAAGCAGGGGCAGGGTTGCACACTCAGTTGGTAATAATGTTTTCGCTAATTGCGGTTACCCCTGCTGTAATGGTTGCTATATTTGCGGCTATCTATTTCAATGTCGGCCTACAAGGCTGGTTCAGTGATCGAGTAAAGGCCGCCATTGAAGGCTCGGCCCAGATTTCCCAGTCTTACTTGCAAGAACACAAGCAAAATATTTCAGCCAAAGCATCCGCCATGGCAAATGATTTGAATCGTGAATCGGCTAATTTATCCCGTAATAGATTGATATTTAATCGCTTTTTGACAAAACAAACAAGTGTGCGCGGTTTGGCAGAAGCCATCGTTGTGGATTCAGATGGTCGTGTGCTGGCGCGCTCCTTGTTAAGTCAGGCTCTGGAATTTGATCTGGCACCGCAATGGGCCTTTGAACAGGCAGCCACCGGAGAGATTGTTGTCCTGACCAGTGATAAAGATGACCGGGTGAGGGCTGTTGTCAATCTTAACCAGTTCGTTGATGCATACCTGCTTGTCGGTCGGTTCGTTGATGCGCGCGTGATTGAACACGTTGAACGGGTTGAGAGAGGGGCACGTCAATACAAGAGCTTTGAAGAAAAAAAAGGTGGTTTACAAATAACATTTGTTGTCCTGTTTGTCGTTGTTGCCGTTCTGGTTCTTTTAGCTGCAGCTTGGGTAGGCCTAAATTTTGCGACCCAGTTTGCAAATCCGATTGGTCGTCTGGTTGGCGCGGCTGAACAAATTCGCGATGGTAACCTGAAAGTGTCATTACCAGAATCCAGTTCTCTGGGTGAAATAGAAACCTTGATGCGGGCTTTCAACAAAATGACCCATCAATTGGCAAGTCAACAAGAAGGCCTGTTGGAAGCCAATCGATTGCTTGATGAACGCAGGGAATTCACCGAAGCTGTATTAAGCGGTGTATCGGCGGGCGTCATTGGTCTCGATAGTAATTGCCTTATTAACCTGCCCAACCGTTCAGCATCAGAACTGATTGAAATCGATTTGAATGCCAAAGTTGGTGAACCCTTGCAACAAACCATTCCGGAAATGGCTGATTTGGCCAATGCTGCAAAAGCCCGCCCGGATCGTTTGCAGCAGGATGAAATCAGAATCGAGCGAGAGAACTACCATCGGGTATTTATGGTTAAGATCGTTTCTGAACGCATTGAAGGTGGTGAGGTTATAGGTTTTGTGGTGACATTTGATGATATTACTGATCTGCAATCCGCACAGCGCCAGGCTGCCTGGGCCGATATTGCACGGCGCATCGCCCATGAAATAAAAAATCCGCTAACGCCGATTCAGCTGTCGGCGGAGCGCTTGAAGCGAAAATACCTGAAGGAAATAACCTCAGACAAGGAAACCTTCCAAACATGCACGGATACCATTATTCGTCAGGTTGGCGACATCGGGCGCATGGTTGATGAGTTTTCTGCCTTTGCGAGAATGCCGGAACCTTCAATTAAACAAGAAAGTTTATCAGAAATCTGTGAGCAAACTGCCTTTCTTGAACGCAACAGAAATGGCGATGTAAACGTAAACTTCATCGCTTCCCCTGATGATATCAAGATGGATTGTGATCGCGGCCAAATTACTCAGGCCATGACGAATTTAATCAAAAATGCAACGGAATCCGTTTTGGAAAGAATTCAAAATAAAGGAAAGAATGGTGAACCCGGTCTGGTGAGTATCTCTCTGTCTTGCGTTGATACATCAGACAACCAGCGCATCACAATCAGTGTTGAAGACAACGGCATTGGC
The DNA here is from genome assembly GCA_018664265.1 of Rhodospirillales bacterium. Lineage (GTDB taxonomy): Bacteria > Pseudomonadota > Alphaproteobacteria > Rhodospirillales > Casp-alpha2 > JABJOR01. The sequence continues at coordinate 77 of JABJOR010000145.1, read as the reverse complement.
CTGCCGGAAAAAGAACGTGAACGCCTGACAGAGCCATATGTTACAAATCGTGATAAAGGGACCGGACTGGGGCTGGC
>JABJOR010000013.1 GCA_018664265.1 Rhodospirillales bacterium | reverse complement strand
GATGTATTGAAAGAAGTTGCAGGCCCCCTCGCCGATCTCGGCGTAGAGATGCTCGAACAGCCCTTGTCTGCCGATAATGACAGCGAACTTACAGGATACGACTGTCCGGTTCCGCTATGCGCGGACGAGTCCTGTCATACCGTTGATCGTTTACCGGAGCTCAAAGACCGCTATCAGATGATCAACATCAAGCTCGACAAGACAGGCGGCCTGACGGAAGCCATCGAGCTAGCCCAAGGTGCCGACAAGCTCGGCTTTGGTATCATGATCGGCTGCATGGTCGGAACATCCCTCGCCATGGCACCAGCCACCCTGCTCAGCCCCTACGCCAAATTTGTCGATCTGGATGGCCCGTTACTCATGAAAGAAGACCGCAAATATGGCCTCGATTTCACCGATGGCAAGGTTAGCCCACCCGAAATCGAACTTTGGGGATAAACTTTAGACTTGTCCTAGATCAAGGACAGGTTGCGCACGGGGGTATACCTGTTAAAACTCACATGTAGCCTTAATCGTTACATTGAACTTTGATAGATTTTATTAGGTGTTCTGGCGAGCTTTCCATATATGACGCTTTTTAACGGATCACAACTGACCTGTATTCGCGGCGAGCGAACAGTGTTCACAGGCCTTGATTTCGCGATCGATGCCGAGGGAATGCTGTTGCTGGTTGGCCCCAATGGTAGTGGAAAATCAAGCCTGTTACGCCTTATGTGCGGCCTGCTGACCCCCGCCGCTGGCGCCATGAGTTGGCAAGGTGAAGACATTGCCGAAGAGCGTGAACACCATAACGGGCGACTACACTACGTCGGCCACCACGACGCCATAAAATCTGTGTTAACGGTGCAGGAAAACATTGCGTTCTGGGCCGAAATGCATGGCGGCAAGCAAGATGCAAAGAAACGTGTCGGTGACGCCCTCGATGCCTTTGGCATCCCCCATCTGGCGGATGTTCCGGCGCGGTATCTGTCCGCAGGGCAACGTAGACGAACGTCACTTGCACGCATTTTGGCCTCAAAAGCAGACCTTTGGTTGCTGGATGAGCCCACCACAGCGCTGGATAAATCCGCAATAGCCTCCTTAGAACAGATCATGGCTGATCACCGCAAATCCGGCGGTATTGCAGTTGTTTCCACTCATGCAGAGGTTAACGCAGAAGATACAACGACACTTGACCTGACGCCATTTGCCAACAATCGCTACAACGATATCAAGGCGGCCTGATGGGACATTTCACTCAACTTGTTCGTCGTGATCTGCATCTGGCTTCCCGTCAGGGGTTTGACAACTTTATGATCGTGGCGTTTTTTGTCATCGCCGTGGTGTTGTTTCCCTTTGGTGTCGGGCCGGAGCCCAACGTGCTGGCTCGGATCAGCGCCGGAGTTATCTGGGTAGCCGCGTTAATGGCTTCCATGTTGTCGCTGGAGCGCCTGTTCCTGAGCGATTATGAGGATGGCTCGCTGGAGCTTTTGGCTCTTTCACCTGTGTCACTGGAAATTTTGGTGCTCGCCAAGGTTTGTGCCCATTGGCTAACCACAGGTTTACCGTTGATCATTGCAGCGCCTTTGCTAGCCGTTCTGTTGAATATGGAAATAGATGGCTTTGGTATCCTGATTGTCGCCCTTTTGATCGGCACCCCGACCTTAAGCCTGCTTGGCGCAGTCGGTGCGGCGCTGGTTCTGGGGGCAAGACGCGGCGGGGTCTTGTTGTCGCTGTTGATCCTGCCCCTGTTTATCCCTGTTTTAATTTTTGGTGTCAGCGCCGTTGATGCGGCAATTATGGGTTATCCCATGAAAGCCCAGTTGCTGATCCTCGGGGCCTTGTTGCTGATGGCGTTGCCGCTTTGTCCGTGGGCAGCCGCCGCAGGAATCCGCCAATCACTTGAATAATTGGCTGGAAAACAGCCGCACAATACGATAGGAGTTGCCCGTAATGGCAATGATTGAAAAATTTGCAAATCCGAACCGTTTTTTACGGATTTCCAGACCCCTGGTCCCCTGGATCGGCGGCATTAGCTTGGTGTGCCTGGGAATTGGCTTGTATCTGGGACTTTTCGCGTCTCCTGCGGATTATCAGCAAGGCGACAGCGTGCGGATTATCTATGTTCATGTCCCGGCGGCCTGGATGGCAATGTTCTGTTATACATCACTGGTCATTTCCGCAGCCGTTGGTTTGATCTGGAAACATCCACTGGCAGATATTGCAGCCCGTGAAACAGCCCCTATCGGGACCATCTTTACCTTTCTTGCCCTGATGACTGGGTCTTTTTGGGGTAAGCCCATGTGGGGCACATGGTGGGTCTGGGATGCGCGTCTAACGTCCGTTCTGATCCTGTTCTTTCTGTATATTGGTTATATGGCATTGAATAACGCCTTTGATAACCAACAACGCGGTGCCAAGGCTTCGGCTATTCTTGCCATGGTCGGGTTCATCAATATTCCGATCATTAAATATTCTGTAGACTGGTGGAATACCCTGCATCAGCCCGCCAGCGTAGTTCGTATGGATGGCCCGACCATCCATTCCAGTATGCTGACGCCTTTGTTACTCATGGCGTTTGGTTATACGTTCTTTTATCTGTGGGTCTTGCTTAT
>JABJOR010000144.1 GCA_018664265.1 Rhodospirillales bacterium | reverse complement strand
TTACATACGGCATGATATTATCTTCAACGAATGACAGGATATCATCCGCCGTCATGCCGCTTGAGGAAAGTGGCAGGTTTGAGAGCTTTTGCAGGATTGGTTTTGGGGGGATAGAACAATCAACGGGCATGTCCTGGCGCTCGCGCAGGTGTTTAACCATAACGGCGCTGGTACGCTCAAGGAGGTCTGAGAAATTGTGCCGATCATCAACATGCGGCGATTTAAAACGATTTCCCATTACTCTATTTTCCCAATTCAGATTTTGTAAGAATGCTTCGTGTTCTAATTTTTGTATAGACAGGCTGCCTTGTCTTCAAGCAAACAGGCTCCTTATGCATACACAAAAGGAGCCTGTATAGGGTTTAATTAAAATTTTCTAGAGCAACTATGCCTCATGTGGGACAGATAAGTTGTTCTATCTTATAAAAAGCGATCAAATTATCTAATTTCAAACGTTTCCATTTGAAAATAGTTTGAACTAGCTGTTCAAAACATCCGATAATGAACTTGCCTGCGCAGCAAGATCATTGGATACGGTTAGCACTTCACCAGAAATCTCGTTAACATGGCTGACGTCTTCGGTTACATTTTGAATATTTGTCGTAACTTCAATAACACCTGTCGAGGCTTCCTGCACATTACGCGCGATTTCCTGGGTTGCGGCCCCTTGTTCTTCAACAGCAGCCGAAATAGCTGTAGACGCTTCATTAAGAGAGGCAACCGTTTTACCGATATCATCAATAGATTGAACCGCCGTGCTCGTGGCACCCTGAATTTCAGCAACCTGGGTTTTGATATCTTCTGTCGCTTTTGCGGTTTGATTGGCCAGATTCTTAACTTCAGATGCAACAACGCCAAAGCCTTTGCCAGCTTCACCAGCACGAGCAGCTTCAATTGTTGCATTTAATGCCAACAGGTTTGTTTGTCTGGCAATGTCGTTAATCAGCGTGACAACCTGCTCGATCTGACCTGATGCGTTTGATAATCCGTTAACAAGTTCATTGGCTTTTTCAGCTTCGGTAACAGCATCTCCAGCCATAGCCGCAGACTGGGTAACCTGACGGTTAATTTCCTGGATTGAGGAATTCAGCTCTTCGGCAGCCGCTGCTACGGTTTGGGTGTTCGCACCAGCCTGTTCAGCTGCTGTAGCAACGGCAGATGAGCGACTTGTCGCATGGCTTGCTGTTTCACCCATGGACTGGGCACTGGCATTCAATTCCGTCGAAGCTGCTGAAATTGTGGCGACCATTTCACCGAATGTTGTCATTTTTGTTTCAACACCATCCGCAGCCTTATTCATCCCGATGACAGCGTTTTTATAATCACCAAGCATTCCATGGGCGGCAACCCGTCGAAAATATCTGTTTCGGGCAATAAATTCCATACAGGCCGTTGATTCACGAATGTAGGCATCCGCACGATCAATCATTTCATTTATCTTGAGGCACAGCATACGCTCCATGCCGTCAGTAAGGGTTATATCAGATATTCTTGATTCAAAATCTCCCTGACATATATCATCGATAACATTCAGGATTTCTTCAAATTTCGAAGCGCTGAGCAGATCTTCCGTTGTCGCTGATTCGATAACTTCATCACCGAGCACAATTTCATTATCCACGGAATCCATATCAATCATCCTTCATTAAACTGGCGAGAAGTTTGTTATAAGTAATATTTTTATCATTCAATATTCCCGTCAATGCCGACAGGCCATCCTGAATTGCACCCTTTGGGCTCGAATTTTTAGCTTCAATAGAAAGGAGCTGATCGTACAGTGGTTCAATCACGGTTTTTATGGTGTTCGGGTTTGGGACCCGTCGTGTTGAGTGATAGCCAATAATTTCGCCCTGTTTCCAGCTTGGCGTAACATGGGCAATCACCCAATAATAATCACCGTTTTTTGCCTTGTTCACCACATAAGCAAAGACTTCTTCGCCTTTGGGAATTGTCAGCCATAGGTATTCAAAAACTGTGCGTGGCATATTGACATGTCGAATGAGATTGTGTGGCTGGCCGACAACCTCTGATTCCTGATACCCCGCCACTTCCAGAAAGGTATGATTGGCATAGGTAATTTTACCTTTTAGATCGGTTTTACTAACGATAAGGTCATCATGCTTAAAGAAGACCTCTGTTCCTGAATATTGCATTTTATTTTCCCGCTTATTGGTTAATCAGCAAGGAGTGCAGCTCTATTCCAAGCAAACATAAAAACCCCCTTAAGAAATTGCATTCTTATGGAGTCGATTATCGTTTATGAAAGTGCTTGAAATCCCCCTAACTGGATATTTTACTTTCGCGTTGTACACTATGTAGCATTTTTGAAATAAAAATAAAGGAATAAATAGCATATGATTGTATTTTTATGCAATGCGAATACATATTTTAATTGGATTGTTATACTAAAAAAATAAATTACCCGACAGTGCTCCTCACTAATGAGGCTTTATTCTTCCACACCATAGCCAAAACTCTCAGCCCAGGGCATGAGCGTTGTCAGAACGGGTTTCAACTCAACTTCATAGCGAAGCCAGCGATACCTTGCCCGGGTGTAGATAGCTTCCGTTACCTGATGATAACTTGGCGTATCGATACGGCCTTTGCTGCGTGCATTGTCGGCGTAATCACGCACGCTGTCTTCCCAATCAAGACCGAGGAATTCCAGCAGTCGCTGAACCTCACCGTCAAAATCGGCAACCACATCTTCATACCGGATAAAGTGTTTATCCGGGTCATACAAAGCCTCATAGTGCTGCCACAAATTCATCACCAGATCGTAGGTTTTTGCTGCGCGCGGCGTTGAAAAGAAGTTCGCCATGGCTGCATTGGGCGAGAAGCTTTGCATGAAG